>JASHTQ010000352.1 GCA_030040475.1 Streptosporangiaceae bacterium | reverse complement strand
TACCGCCAGGTCTTCGGCGCGTCCAGAGCAGAATTATCTGCCCGAACGTGGCTTTTCTCAGATTTATTCAGAACGAGAGGTGGTGCGCGGCCCAGGAACCGTTGCCGTCCCGCCGTCGGCTGCGACCTCGACCACGCCGCCTCCTGGGCGCCCAGCGCCGCCGGTGACGCTCCATGAGTGCCGCCGGGGGTCGGCGTAGAACCGCATGAGCTGGCTGGCGTCGGCCGCGCTGACCAGCCCCGCCTCCTGCGCGCTGGCCAGGACCTGCGGATAGCTGGTGATCGCGCGGATCGGCCAGGGCGCCAGCCGGGCGCGCATCTCCGGGAAGTTCCAGTTGGCGATGGACTGGACGCCCGCTATCCCCATCCCGGTCTCGGCGAGCAGCGCCTCGATGGCCCGCGCGGTGCTGCCGCCGCTCGCCACGACGTCCTCGACGATGACCGCCCGGGTTCCGCCGCCAGGCGAGCATTCGACGAGCGGGCCGCCCTCGGTGCGCGCCTCGGTGCGTACGTAGGCCAGCGGGAGCTCGAGCCGTTCGGCGAGGGTCTTCGCCCAGGGGATCCCGGCGTTGGCCACGGCGACGATGTAGTCGGCGCCCGGGAACGAGGAGCGGGTGGCGTCGGCGAGCGCGTCGTCGACCACGCGCCGGAGTGCCGGGGCGGTGTTCAGCCGGCGGCAGTTGCAGCCGCACGGCGCCAGGATCCCGGATTTCCACCGGAACCACTGATCCTCCGGCATCCGCATGTCGACCGTGAAGGCCCCGGATGCGACGAGCGCGTCGGCGACGGGGCGCGCATGCCGGGCGTCGGTGAGGCTGGCGAGCGCCCCGCCCGCGCCGCGCGCCGGATCCGCCATTTTCGCTACGCCGACCGGCGCCCGGGCAGGCCCGCCGCGAGCTGCCTGCGGTACCGCCTGGCGAGTTCCGCGCGGACCGCGGCGTGGCTGGGAGCGTAGCGGCTCATCCGCGCGTAGCCGTCACCGCAGCTGTTGCGGTGCAGGTCACGGACGAACCAGCCGGGCATCCTGGCGAGGAACCGCGGCAGGTCGCCGCGGTTAGCCGGGTCGAGGGCGAACTTGCACACGCGGACGTTCCAGGCGAAGTCGCCTGCCTGCACGACCTCGGCCAGGTCGTCGAGGGTCGTGACGGCGGCGTGGTTAAGCGCATCCTCCTGCCTGGGGTCGAAACGGCCGTTCGCCGTCGCGGCGAAGGAGGCGATGTAGAGGAACGTCCGGGCGGCCAGGGGCAATTCGTCGCTGGCACGCATCAGGCAGCGCTGATGCGCCCCGGTGACCCGCACGTCGTCGATGACCAGCAGGTGGGCATCGCGGACCTGACCGGGCCGGAACCGCCCGAACGACAGGGCATTCGCCGCCATGTGACGGTCCCTGGCCCGCGCAGATAGCGTACCGTAGTCGCCGGCCGACGGGCTGGCCCGGTCGATCTGCAGCAGCGGGGCGGTCGGCAGACCGCCGCGAACCCTTTCCGCGTTCAGCACGGGCTGCAGCCTGCGCGCCAGCGTGGTGGCCGCCGTCGGGACGAACGCATAGGGAGAGGAGGCCATCAGCAGCCCCGGCGCGCTGACGAGGTCCGGGTGTCGCCGGACGAAGGCCGCCCCCAGGGCCTGGGCGAAGGCTTCCGCCGCCGTAAGGGAACCGTATTTGTACCTGCTATAGCGCGCGGAACTGAATGGCAAGGGGCAACTGCCGGCGGCCGAGCCGGGTTCGCCCAGCGAATAGAGGGCGAACTCCCGGGTCGGAATGAGGCCTGTCAAACCTGGCACCTCTCGCTTTGCGGGTTAAGTGCGCGGACAACCGGCCCAGATTGCATCTTTGCTGGTCAGGCGGACGTGACCTACCTACATGCGGAACTTAAATCAGGCGACTTCAGCTGTCAACCCATGGGGGTTCCCTGGCTGCACCTGGACCGTGCGCCCAGCGAGCCGCCGGGGCTCGGAAATTGCTTTATCGGGATTGGTGTCGTGACCTGCTCGTTGTAATATGTGTTGCTATATAACGCTACCCATGGCGTGAAACAGGTGTTGCACCGATGGGCACAGATGGCTCTCCTTCAGGCTGGCTGCTGCTATTGGCTCAACTCCCCAGTACGCCGTCGAGCGCGCGAGTGTGGCTCTGGCGCCGCCTGCGGGCCGCCGGGGCGACCACGACGGTGAATAGCGCCTGGCTGCTGCCGGCTGCGGCGCGGCATGCGGAATTGTTTAAGGAGCTGGCGGAGAGAATTACCCGGCAGGGCGGCACCGCGTTCGTTTTTAATGTCTCGAGCTCGCCGCCTGAGGCGAATGAATCAATCGTGCAGCGTTTCCGGGCCGACCGTGCCCGGGAGTATGACGAGTTCGCCGAGCGCTGCACGGCTTTGCTGGATGAGATCGGCAAGGAGACCAGGGCGGAAAAGTACACGTTCGCCGAAATGGAGGAGAGCGAGCAGGATCTGGATAAGCTGGCGCGCTGGCTGGCGAAGATCCAGGCCAGGGACTTCTTCCCCGATGAGCGCAGGCAGCAGGCGGCGGTCATGATGGCGCGCTGCCGCAGTGCCCTGAACGGCTTCTCGCAGGCGGTCTACATAGTCGAGGGAGTGCAGGAGGTCACGGACGCCGAGATCTGGGATCCCGAGGCCGTGCCGGACCCCGGGGAGGACGGCACCGCCTGACCAGCCGTCAGGGTCCGGCGGCGCAGACGCCGCGCGCCGTTCGGGTCGAGGATCGGGCGCTAACACGAACGCTGCACCGCATCGGCCAGTATCCGGCTGGCCTCGCGAGGTTGTCATGATCGTGGGTCGTTACCGCCCTTATCGGGGAGGTTTTGACCCACGATCCGGCCGGCGGCGGATGGCAGGGGCGGGTGAGGCAGGTGAGATGCGGCGGTTGCGGCAGGTGCGATCCGCGGGGCGAACGTGTCCAGCAGCGCTTGCCGGATCGAACGGCTGGGGGACCAAGACGACCGGCGACGGCGGCAGGGTCGTCTGGGCCACGCTTACCTGGTGATGCGGGCTACCCCAGTCCGCGGGCGCGACCGGGGTAGCCCGCGATTGGTCTACCAGCCCGTGTAGGCCAGCAGAGCCGCCGTGGCGATCACGCCGACGCCGACGATCCCGAACGTGCGGTACATCCGAGTGCGCAGCGCAGGGATCAGCACCGCGAGGCCGATTCCGACCGCGAGGCCGATCAGGCCCAGGCCGGCGCTGGCCAGCGCCTGCAGGCCCGCCGAGGCCCAGACCGAGTCGTGCGCGGGCACGCCGGTGACCGCGCCGTAGGTCAGGTTGTCGATGCTCAGGGCCACCGGCAGGATCCAGATGCCCCGCCACGACCATCTTTGCAGCCGCTCCGATCCCTGCATCTTCCTCGCGACGAGGTAGATCCCGATCCAGTAGAGGCCGAGCGCGACAAGCAGCGTGGTCTCCAGCACCGAACTGAGCGCGTCCGACACGGAGAAGTGAAACAGGGTGCCGATCAGGTACCCGATTCCGTCTCCGGCTCCGTACGAAAGCCCGTACGGCACTGCCAGGGCCGACACACCCCCGATCGCCCACCACTTCCACTGTGCTGGGTGCTTTTGCTCGTCCGGCGACCTCAGCTCACTGTGCCCGGGATGCCGCTGCCTGATGAACATTGGCCCCGTGACAATGCAGGCAATCAGCGAATCGACGCCCAGGAGAAGGAAAGCCGTGTAATTGAAACCACCCATGCTGCTTCGACCTTTCGGTTTTGCTGTTCCCTGCCTTCCGGCGGGGCGGTCGCTTGCGAGGTGGAAGGAGCGTAAAATCCTAATAGGATGACTGTCAAGGCTAGTCCGCCGTCCGTAATATATTGCAACACGTGTTTCGTTAAGGACTCTCTTAGCTGAAACACACGCCCGGTGCACCCGGCAACCGGATGTCGACGCCTCAGGTAGCTGAGTCGAGTCCCGCCGCGTGCAGCCGCTCGCGCGTGTTGGGGTTCACCGAAGGGCGGAACGGCATCTCCACGACCGTGGCCTCTACCGGTCGGCCTGGGCTGTCGGCGTACCGATCGGGAAGGTGGACGTGCAGCTGCGTCCCCAGCTCCGACAAGGCGACCGGGACGTGCGCCATCGCGATGTTCGTCTGGAGTTCCGGCGAGTACCACGGTGAGGTCACGTAGCCGACGGCAGGTTCATCGGCACCCTCGCTGACGAGCCAGAAGTCCGGTGCGTACTCGACGATGGGACGGCCGCCGAGCCGCAGGCCGACCAGCGTGTGCACGTAGGGCGGGTGGCCGGCCTCGAGCTGCGCGCGAGCGGCCTCGAGCGCGGCCTTGCCGACGTAGTCTGCCTCCTTGGTGCGGGGAACCTGGTAGCCAAGGTTGACCTGGAAGGGCAGGGTCTCGTTATCCATGTCTTGCCCCCACGACAGGATGCCGGCGGCGATCCGGCGGTGGTGGGCAGGAGCGATCACCATGAGCTGGTGCTTCTTGCCCGCCTCGAGCACCGCGTTCCACATGTCCTCGGCGTGCAGTGTTGCATCCCGCAGGTAGATCTCGTACCCCTTCTCACCGGTGAACCCGGTCTGGGATACCACAACGGGATGGCCGCCTATCTCGCCTTCATACAGACCGTACGACGGGATCTCCGCGACTGCTGGCCCGACTAGGTCGATCAGCAGCGCCTCTGATTTCGGTCCCTGGATCTGGACGGGACAGACGTCAATTTCCCTGATCTCGACGTCGAATCCCGTCCCGACGTTGACTCCTTGCAGCCAGTACATCAGGTCGGAGTCGGACAGGCTGAACCAGAACTCCTGCTCGGACAGCCGCAGCAGCACCGGGTCATTGAGAATGCCGCCGTGCTGATTGCAGAGGATCACGTATCGAGCCCGCAGCGGAGGAATCTTGGTGGCATCCCGGGTGATCACGTAGTTCACGAACGATTCGGCGTCGGGTCCCAGGACCCGGATCTGTCGCTCGACGGCGACGTCCCACATGGTGACGTGGTTGACAAGCGCGTCGTACTCGACCATCGGTCCGCCGTCCTCGTGGCGGACGAACCCACGCGGGTGGTAGACGCGGTTGTACACCTCGGCTCGCCAGCAGCCGGCCTCTACCGAGAGGTGCCAGTAGGGGGACTTGCGGATGCGAGTCGAGATCAGGAGCTCGACGGGCGTCGGGCCGCTCTGCCGCAGGTTGACGGGCACCAGCCGGTCGGACTGGTCGACGGTGGGAACGTTCCGTCCGGGGGCGTGGGCATCGCTGAGTGTCATGAGACCTCCATCTCTCGTGGACCGGCCAACCATCGCGATGCAGGCGGTCTCCTGGCTTCCGGATCGACGCGTCGGCCCGGCCTTCCCAGATCCGAAGATCCAGTGGCTCACAAGGGGCGTCTGCTCCCCGGTCACAGTGGCGAGGACCGCGTCGGGCTTCCACCGACTTCCCGTCCCTGCAACGCTCCCTCAGGAGGGTAAGAACTCTGTTGCGCCCTCGTCAATGGGTTGCGTATTTAGCAACGCCATTTCGGGCGGTACGATGGCGTCTGCAGTGGTTCGACCGGTTCTCGGATCGGTCGTCGCAAGAGGGAACCCGGTGTGAATCCGGGGCTGCCCCGCAGCGGTATCTGGGAACGACCGGCGTCATCAGCACTGGGTCGAGCACGACGAGACCTGGGAAGCGGCGCCCAGTAGGTGTCTGGCGACAGACGTGCCCGGGAGCCCGAAGACCTGCCATTGCATCGGGGCGGCCGTCCCGATTCCGATCACGAGCTCGCGAGGGATGAGCGCGGATGCAGCACAGCAACGTGCCGCAGCACGACACCGATGATCCGACCGCGACCCTGCTCGATGGCTTGATCACCTTCCTGACCGCCCGTCTCACCGAGGATCTGGCGAGGATGTGGACCCGGGACGAGCAAGACCCCGGCGGCCGGCCGCGGCCAGGCGTCGCCGCTCAGGTCGCGGTCGTCGATGAGCTCCTCCGGACGCTGTCCGCACGGAGGCTGCCCGCGCGGTTCGAGCTGCGGATCCTGCTCTTCGGCTACTGCCGCCATCCCGACTACGACCAGCGATGGGCCGACCTGCTCCAGGACGACTCGATATTCCCGCCATAAATGATCGCGCCTGTCGTCTCGGTTCATGCCTGCGCATCGTCTGGCGAAGCTGGTGATGATCGTCTGGCCAGGCCTGGTGAGGATGGATTCGGGGTGGAACTGCAGGCCGTCGATGGGCAGGGTGGCATGCCGCAGCGCCATCGGTAGCCCGCCGCGGGTCCGGGCAGTGACGCAGAGGCACGGAGGCAGGGTCTGCTCGTCGACGATCAGGGAGTGATAGCGGGTCGCCGTGAACCGGAGCGGCAGGCCCTCGAGGAGGCCGCGGCCGTCGTGGGTAATCACCGAGGTCCGGCCGTGCACTGGCCCTGGCGCGGTGATAATGGCGGCGCCATAGCAGGCGGCGATGGCCTGGTGCCCGAGGCAGATCCCGAGCAGCGGAATGCCGGAACCAGCACACGCGCGGACGGCGTCGATGCTGATCCCGGCGTCGGCGGGCGCGCAGGGTCCGGGGGAGATCACTACCCCGGCGGGGCCACGGTCGGCGATCTGGCCGGCGGTGACCTCGTCGTTGCGGACGACCTCGACGGCGCACCCGGCTGACGCCAGGTAGTGGGCGAGGTTGTAGGTGAAGGAGTCGTAGTTGTCGATGAGGATCACCGTCGTCGCGGTTGTGCCGCGACGTGCCTGAGCTGGCTCGCACCGGACGCTTCGCGGAACGTGCTGACGGGAAGCCCGGGGTCCGGAACCGGCGGGATCGGCTGTGTCAGCGGCGAGCGCTGTGGTCAGCCGGGCGGTGGCGGGTCCGGGTGCCGCGGCTATCACCGTGCCGCCCACGGACCGGACGGGCAGCAGGCCGTGGACTGAATTGGTGAGGAATACCTCGCTGGCGGTTGCCAGCTCGCGGCGGGTGAGCGGGGTGACCTCGGCGCGGAGACCCGCGGCTGCGGCCAGCCGGAGAACCGCTGCGCGCGTGATGCCCGGCAGCAGCCGGCCGTCGGCCGGCGG
>JASHTQ010000351.1 GCA_030040475.1 Streptosporangiaceae bacterium | reverse complement strand
GGCCAAGGAACTGCTGCTGCTCGGCGAGCGGTTCGGCGCGGCCCGCGCCCTGGAGCTCGGGCTGGTCAACCGGGTGGTTCCGGCCGGGCAGCACGAGCAGGCGGCCGGCGAGATGGCGGCGCGGCTGCGGGACCGGCCGGCGCTCGCGCTTGCCCTCGCCAAGCAGGCCCTGGACCGGGGCGCGGACTGCGCGCTCGAGGAGGCGATGGCCGCCGAGACCGACTTCGCCGTCCTGACCGTGGCGCCCGCGGCGGCGGCGGATGCGTCCTGATCCCGCGGGCCTGCCCGCCACGCTCGTGGACGCGGCGGCGGTGGCGGCCAGGCGCTGGCCGGACCGGATCGCCTGGACGTTCGATCCCGGCGAGCGGTTCGCCTTCACCGACGTGGCCCGGCTGGTCGGCGGGTACGCCACGGCCCTGCGCGAGCGCGGCGTCCGGCCGGGGGACCGGGTCGCCGTGCTGCTGGCCAACGAGCCGGCCTTCCCGCTGACCTGGCTGGCCCTGTCCTGCATCGGCGCGGCGATGGTGCCGGTCAACGTGCGGTACCAGACCACCGACGCCGAGCACGTGCTGCGCGCCTGCGACGCGTCGGCCATCGTGGCCAGCGCTGCGTTCTGGCCGCTGCTTGGCCGGCTGCCGGGCGACCTGCCGGCGCTGCGCCTGATGATTCCGGCCGCCGACCTCGCCACCGCCGCGGCCGGGACGACCGAGCCGGACCTGACCGGGCCGGATCCGGCTGGTACCGCGAACATCCAGTTCACCTCCGGCACGACCGGCCGGCCGAAGGGCTGCGTGCTGTCGCACCGGTACTGGACGACGCTGGCCGGCGGCCTGGTGACGGAGTTCCCGTACCTGACCGAGGGCGACGTGATGCTGACGGCCCAGCCGTTCCACTACATCGACCCGCAGTGGAACGTGGCGGCCGGCCTGCTGTCCGGCGCCGAGGTGGTGATCCTGGACGGCTTCCACCCCTCGTCGTTCTGGGCAAAGGTCCGCTTGCACCAGGTCACCTACTTCTACTGCCTGGGGGCGATGCCGACGCTGCTGCTGCGGATGCCCGTCGATCCGGCCGACCGCCGCCACCGGGTGCGGGCGGTGCAGTGCTCGGCGATCCCGCCCGCCCTGCATCGCGAGCTTGAGCAACGCTGGGGCGTGCCGTGGTATGAGGCGTTCGGGATGACAGAGACCGGCGCCGACCTGCGGGTCACCGACGCCGACCACGACGAGCTTGTCGGCACCGGCTGCCTCGGCCTGCCGGTCAGCTACCGCAGAGTGCGGGTCGTGGACGCCGCCGGCCATCCGGTGCCCGCCGGGCAGGACGGCGAGATCACGCTGGCCGGCCCCGGCATGATGGACGGCTATCTCGGCGAGCCGGAGGCGACCGCGCGGGCGATGCGCGGCGGCTGGTTCCACACCGGCGACCTCGGCCGGATGGACGGCGCCGGCCGCGTCTACCACACCGGGCGGATCAAGGACATGATCAGGCGCAGCGGGGAGAACGTCGCCGCCCGCGAGGTCGAGGAGGTGCTGCTCGCCCATCCGGCCGTCCGGCTCGCGGCGGTGATCGCGGTCCCGGACGAGATCCGGGGCGAGGAGGTCAAGGCGTACTACGTCAGCGCCGATGATCCCGGGCCGTCCGCGCTGGCGGAGTACTGCCGGGCCCGGCTGGCGGCCTTCAAGGTGCCCCGGTACTGGCAGCCCGCCGGCGACCTGCCCCGGACCGACTCACAGCGGGTGGCCAAGGCGCGGCTCGGCGAGGTCAGCGGGGCCGTCTTCGACGCCGCCGCCGGCCAGTGGAGCAGCACGTGAGCGCCGGGCGGGAGACGCCCGCGGCCTTCATCTGGCTCAGCCCGGTGTTCTTCGACGAGCTCGACCTCAACGGTGCGCTGCACAACTCGCGGTTCGCGGTACACGTCGAGCGGGCCCAGTCGGCGCTGTTCGAGCGGCTGGGCAAGGGCTGGACCCGGCTCGGCGACCGCGACCCCGACCTGCGGTACGTCGTGCGCGAACTGCACCTGGAGTTCCTGGCCCCGCTGGAATCGCCCGGCAAGCTCCGCATCGAGCTGACCGCACTCAGCCTGGGAAAGACCAGCGCCACCTACGGCTTCCTGTGCACCGGCCCGGGCGGCGAGCCGGTCATCGCCCGCGGGCACCGGGTGATCGTGAAGATCGACGAGACCGGCCAGCCGGTACCGTGGAGCCCCTGGTACCGCGATGCCTTCGCGGAACTCGCCGCGGGCCGGGTACCGGCATCGGGAAAGGACGGCCATGGCTGACCGGTGGCCCACCGCTGACCTGCTCCTGGTCAACGCGAACGTGCTGACCATGGACCCGGCCCGCCCGCGGGCGACGGCGGTGGCGGTGGCGGCCGGGCGGATCCTCGCGCTGGACGCGGCGCCGGCCGACCTGCCCGCCCGCGAGGTAGCCGACCTGCACGGCCGCACCGTGCTGCCCGGCTTCCACGACGCCCACAACCACACGGCCTGGTTCGGCCTGACGCTCACCGAAGCCGACCTGCGCGCTCCGGCCGTGACCAGCCTGGACGAACTGTACGCGGCGGTCACGCGGCAGGCGCGTGCGGTCGCGGACCCGGACTGGGTGATCGGCTCCGGCTACGACCAGAACAAGCTCGGCGCCCATCCCGACCGGGACGGGCTGGACGCGGCCGCGCCGGGACGCCGGGTCTGGCTGCGGCATGTTTCCGGGCACATGTGCGTGGTCAGCAGCGCGGTACTGCGCGACCTGGGCATGGACGAGCAGGCCGTCGACGTGCCCGGCGGGACGGTGGTGACCGATTCGGCCGGCCGCCCGACCGGGCTGCTGCAGGAGCGGGCCCAGGCCCTGGCCAGCGGCCTGCAGTACCCCTACCCGGTCGCCGTCCTGGCCGACGCCATCGACCGGGCCGGTGCCCGCTACCTCAGCGAGGGCATCACCAGCGTCACCGAGGCCGGCATCGGCGGGGGCTGGATCGGCCACACGCCCGCCGAGCTCGCCGCCTACCAGACCGCGCGCGATACCGGGCGGCTGCGCGTGCGGACCGAGCTGATGGTGGCCAGCGACGTGCTGCACCCGCTCGGCGCCCA
>JASHTQ010000350.1 GCA_030040475.1 Streptosporangiaceae bacterium | reverse complement strand
GGCGCAGAACATCCTGCGCTTCCTGCCTCCGCCGTCGGCCGTGCCCGACCGGGACGCCTACATCGCCGCCCATACCCAGCCAAAGGAGCAGCCGCCATGATCGACGATGCCTTCGTCTTCGACTGCGTGGCGCACGTTTTCAACTTCGACCCGAAGAACGCGTTCGGCCAGCCGGGCCTGATGTTCGACAACCACCTTTACGCGTTCCACAACGCCCTTACCCCGGAGGATGACAGGCACAAGCTTCCGGCGGAAGAGTTCCTCAGGGAGTGGACGCCATCGGACATCCGCAAGATGGTCTACGAGGAGTCCGACACCGACATGCTGGTGGCGATGCCGCTGCCGCTGACCGACCTGTTCCGCGACGGCCTGTCACCCTGGGAGGCCTGCGCCGACCTGGCCGGCCGCGACCCGGGCCGGACGATATTCTGGGGCTCGGTGAACCCGCTGGAGGGACGCAAGGCGCTCGACCTGATGGAGCGCCAGGTCGGGGAGTACGGCGCCCGCGCGTTCAAGTTCTACAACGTCCGGTACGACTTCGGGCAGCCGTACCCGTGGCGGATGGACGACCCGAAGATCGCCTTCCCCATCTTCGAGAAGGCGCGCGAACTCGGCGTGAACCTGATCGGCGTGCACAAGGGCGTGCCGCTCGGCCCGCAGCCGATCGAGCACACCCAGACCTGGGACATGGACGGCGCCGCGGCCAACTTTCCCGACATCAACTTCGTCATCTTCCACGTCGGGCTGCCGTTCCTCGACGAGACGTGCTGGCAGCTCATCAGGTACCCCAACCTGTACGCGTCGATCGCGGCGACGATCAACTTCGTGGTCCGGGCGCCCCGGATGTTCGCCGAGATCATAGGCAAGCTGCTGTTCTGGTGCGGCGAGGACAAGATCATCTACGGCTCGGAGGCGCCGCTGTTCCACCCCCAGTGGGCACTGCGCGCCTTCATGGACTTCCAGATCCCCGAGGACCTCTGCGCCGGCTACGGCTACCCGCAGCTAACCGACCAGGCCAAGCGCAAGATCCTCGGCGAGAACCTGCTGCGCCTGCACGGCATGGACGTCGCGGAAGCGAGGGCCCGCCTGGGCACCAAGTCATAGCGGCCGGCGTCGCCCGGGCCGACGATCCGGCGCGGCCGGCGCGGCCGGCGCGCGGCCGATGTGGGCCAGCGTGCCGTGGCGTCCGCACGTCCGGGCCTTCCGTTACGGGGCTGCGTGCCCGTTCAGGCGCGCGAACCAGGCCGCGATCGACCGCTTGTAACCCTCCGGCATGACCAGGCCGGGCACCTCGCCGGGGCCGAACAGCCCGGCCCGCTTGTGCTCGTGACTGACGACAGGCGGACCGGTGCTGATGACGTGGCAGCCGTAGGTGACCACGACCACGTCCCTGCCCTCGCCGATGCGGTACTGCCAGCAGTCAAGCACCGGCCCGGCCGTCACCGTCCAGCCGGTTTCCTCGCTGATCTCGCGCACCACGCAGTCAGCGGGGTCTTCCCCGAGTTCGAGCTTGCCGCCGGGCAGTTCCCATTCGGCCCGCTCGTTCTCCAGCAGCAGCACCTTCCCGGCCTGGACAGTCACGCCCTTGACCGAAACCGGGAACGTCCGCCCGGCCTCAGCGCTCCGCTCGGGCACGCTCGCACTCCCTGCCTGCTCGGCTCCGCCGGCCGCCGCACCTGACCCGACGTTACACCGCCTGATTCCTCGTGGCGGCCGCCGGTCCAGACGGCGGGGAGCAGGTCATCGAGGGCACTGGCCCGCATCAGGGAACGGCCAGCGTGCGCGCAGCAACGCGAGCGGGCCCGCACTCAAGATGGACTTCTGACGCCGATGCGGGAAAGCGCGGCGGACAGCACATAATGGTCAAATGGCAGCGACGGATGATCGCGGCGGGCCAGCACGGCACTGGACGGTCAAGGTCCGGCTTGTCGTCGATGCCGACGACGCGGACGCGGCGCGTGCGATCAACAGTGAATTGCTCCAGCGGATGGGGCTCGTGGCCGAGCCTCGGCCGCAGCTGACAGACTTTTTCGTCGATGGCCCGAGGCCCTGCTGGTACGTCATCACCGAACTGGATATGTCGGGACTGGAGTCGATCACGCCCGACGACGCGCCGACAAGGTTCAAGTTCGTGATCAGAGAGCTGCCAAGTGTGCCATTCATGGGCCACGGTAATAGCCATTGCGGCTTGTGGGAGTGGTTGCCAGATAGCTGGGGATCGACCGGTCAGCCTGTGTTTCCGCACTCAGGCGTTCGTGCGGCGGGAATCTTCATCTCCGACGGAACAACGTCGGACACCTGGCCGGGCAGCAGGTGATCCCTGACCACGCCAAACCAGTGTGCGATCGACCGCGCTGCGGCATCGAAGTGCCGCCAGGCCCCCTCTTGTGGGGCGCGTGTTCCACAAGCCGGGCGGTCGAGGTGCGATCCGGCCTTGGCGATGTCCGCTTTGCTGCATGTGTCGCTTACGCGAACGGATTATCGTGGCGGATTGGTGCTTCGTGTCCGAAATGGGGCACTATAGTCCCCCGGATCCACCGCACAGCACGGATCCACCACGCTAACCGGGAACTCCGCGTGGCTGGTGTGATGCCGGCAGCGTACCGGGATGCCCGGGACAGCCGGGAACGCAGAGCGTGCCGGTCACACGCTCACG
>JASHTQ010000349.1 GCA_030040475.1 Streptosporangiaceae bacterium | reverse complement strand
TCGCGTACGCGTTCCCGGCCCTGCGGCGCCGCATGCCGCTGGCCAACGGAATCGCCGGAGTCGCGCTGATCGCCGCGGCAGGCGTCCTGCTAGCCGTCGGCTGACTCGCAAACGCCTGCGCCCGGCTCCGCCAGGAGAGCCGGGCGCAGCCGCGCGTGACGGCCCCGAGGCCGAACCCGCGGATGACCATCCAGACGGCGAGCAGCCATTCGCTGGTGTGCGGCCCGGCGAGGGCGAACGGGACGGTCGCGGCGGCGGCGACGAAGCCGGCCAGGGAGAAAGGAGCCAGGAGGCAGGAGCTGGGAGGCAGGAGCTAGGACGGGGGGAACGGCCAGGACCTGCCGTCGACGATCCGCGTGGCGACCTCGAGCGCCGTGTTGATCGGGATCGCGTAGCCGACGACGTCGAGGCCGCTTCCCGAACCCCCGACGATGATCCCGATCACCTGGCCGTTCAGGTTCACCAGCGGGCCGCCGATCGCCGACGTCATCGCCGTCTGCAGCACCGACGCCAGCAGCCCGCTCCGGGTCGTGGTGCCGACGCTGACGGTCGCGTTCAGGGTGACCAGCGTGCCGACATCGAGGCTGAGCGCGGCCTGCCTGCCCGTGGTGCCGATCGCGGTGTCGTAGACCTCGCCCGGCACGTGATAGGAGGAAACCCGCGATGCCTGCGCGCTCTTGACGAGCGTGGCCGAGTTCCCGACCGTGACGGTCGAGAACGGCCTCCCGTTGCCGCCTTCGAGCTGGAGCAGCGCCAGGCCCGCCGCGGCGTCCGTGCCGATCACCGTCGCCTTGAAGGTCTGGCGGGAAACGACGTACTCCGCCGCCAGGTTCGCCGCGCCCGCGGCGGGCCGGTACGTGGTCAGCACCTTCCCCGACTCCGTCAGCACCAGGCCGATCCCGACCGAGGTCCCGCCCGACAGGACGTGCACCAGGCCGAGAGCCGTCGAGGAGAGGATGTTCGCCTGGTTGTCCTGGCCGGTTTCCTCGTCGTCCTCAATGAACGCGGTGTTCACCGTCGCCGGCCTCGGAATCCCGGCGAGGATCACCGTGTCGCCGAGCCCGATGATCCTGCCGACGCCGAAACCGACCCCCGCCGCGAGGACGAGCGCGGCCGCGATCACGCAGATCCTGAAGCGCTTGTTCCGCCAGGCTTCCGGGACCGCCGCACGCGCCTGGTCTGCTTCCTCGGCGCGCATCGTCACGCTGCTCGTCACGCTGCTCGTCACGCTGCTCGTCACGGTGCTCACGTCCCGGCCGGATCCTGCGCGGATGCGCTGAAGGCCGCCGCGACCGCCACGCCCGCGGCGTTCCTGGTGATCGTGACGGGATTCGTCAGGCCGAAACGCTGGCAGCCGAGGCCGGCGAACGACATGCTCAGCCGGCTGGCCATGAACGTGAGCAGGTTGTCGCCGACCCCCGCCGCGGGCGACTGGCTGGTAGCGAACAGCCTGGAGTTGGCGGCCAGGAACGAGGTCTGGATGTCCACCAGGTTCTGGCAGTACATCGCGGGGCTGCTGGTCTTGTCGGTCTGGCCGCCGACCGGCGCCTGGCCCAGTTCCTCGCGGTACACGTCGGTCTTGGCCGCGTCGAACTCGCCGCGGTCAAGCACCACCTCGTCGTTCTCCGGCACCAGCGCCGCTATCGTCGGCTGGTACGCGCCGGACAGTATCTCGTCCAGCGCCTGCGAAGTCGTCAGCTGGTCGTTGTTGGCCAGGTCAGGGGCCTGGAACGGGGTGCACCCGAGGAGCGGGTCGAGGAACAGGTCGAGCAGGGTGTTCCGGCTGCGGGACAGCAGCAGCGTCGCCCCCGCGATGTTGCCCGCGTTCGCCGTGGTGTCCTGCGCCGTCTGCCCGGTGAGCGGGTTGAGCAGGTACTCGGTGGTCACGTTGCCGCCCGTGTCCGGGCCGGCCACCTCGAAGTTGCGGGTGACCGGGCACTCCCGGCCGGTGCCCAGGTCGCCGCCCGACGAGACGATCCTGTCCGAGGTGCCAGGGGACGGCACCTTGAGCAGCCCGTCCCGCTCGGCCTTCCGCACCGCGGCGAAGAAGTCGATCCCGTTGCAGAACGACACCTGGCCGAAGACCGACCCCGCCTGGCCGTTGACGCAGTCGGCGTCCGCGAGCGTGGTCGGCGTCGCCCCCACCTGGAACAGGTCCGTGCCGTTGAACCCGAAGTCGATCGTCACCACCGCGTCCGCCGGGATCGGCGGCACCCTGGGCACCACGGCCGGCCTCGTGCCCTTCGTGACCACGAGCGGGTCATAGACCGACAGCGCCCCGGTCGCCGGGTCAAGGATCGTGGCCTGGACGAAGGCCCCCAGCCTGGCCGCGTTGCTCATCTGGCACCCCGACTCCGCCGGCGTCGTCCCGTCGGTGCCGGTGAGCTGATAGGGCGTGGCCAGCCCCCGCGCGCTGAGCGGGTCGGCCGGGACGATGAGGTCGCAGTTGCCGTTGCCCGTCGCCGGAGCAGTCGACGACGGAGCGCTGGCCGTGGGGCTGTGGCTCACCGCGATACCCAGCGGCACCGGGTCGATGCCCGAGTTGCTCGAGCCCGCCTGGAACGCGATCACCCCGCCGATCACCAGGCCCAGCGAAACCGGCACGGCGAGCTGGGCCGGATGACGTCCCACGCCACTTCTTTGCACGCGGCGGCGCCATGCAAACCGACGCCCGTCGCGCACTTAATTCACCTCCACGCCCGCCGTCCCGCTCTCGGCGGCGTACTGCCTACGTTAGACCAGCCGGTCGGCAGGACGCCGGAAATTTGACCATGGAAACTTATTGCAGGCTTCTAACGTCGCAGCTAGAGGGGGTGATCGCGGGCCTCGGTGAGGCGATAGCCGGAACGACTTCTTACCAGGTTATAACAAGCCTGCGCTCGCCTTTGCCCGGTGGTATAAGGACATAAGGATAAGACAAGGCGGTGACGGGTCGGAAAATGTTCAAGCTGCTGGCCTTTACCCTGCCTTTGTGCCTTGACACATTTGCCGTCTCATTTGCCGTCCTGGGGGAAATGCAGCTGACGCGGGCGCAGCGGATGCGCGTCGTCGTGCTGCTGATCGCGTTCGAGGCGGGCATGCCGCTGGTCGGCATCGCGCTGGGGGCGCCGCTGACTCACCTGGTCAGCAAGCCCGCCCACCTGGTCTTCGACCCTTACCAGTACGGCAGCCCGGCCGAGGCCCGCGACCTTCGCCTGGTCTACCAAAGTCACCTGGCCAGCACCGTCGACCTGACCTTCGTCGGCCGGTACATCGTCCCGATCGTCATCCCGGTGGTGGTCGGCGGCCTCGGCCTCCTGATGCTGGACGAGGGCCTCAACGACGACGACGGCGATGACGACGACGAGGCGGGCAAGGCGAGGGCGCTGGTGGGGGCGCGCGGCCTTTCCGTCATCGGGCTCGGCCTCGGCATCAGCCTGGATGAGCTGGTCGTGGGGTTCACGCTCGGCTTCAGCAAGCTCCCGGTGCCCGACGTCATCACCGCCATCGTCATCCAGGCGTTCCTGGCCATCATGCTCGGCCAGCTCCTCGGCAGGAAGGCACGCAACGGAAGCCTCCGGCTTAGCGCGGAACGCCTCACCAACGGCACCAAGCTGATGGCGGGCGGCGTGCTCGTCGCGCTCTCGGCCGTCCTGCTGGTCGGCCCCCCGGTCGCCACCCACCTGCTGCCCCACATCCTCCCGCACCACAAGGTCATCCCGGCGCCGGCCCCCTCGGCGGTCAGCACCGTCCAGCCGTGAGCCGGTTATCGTGGGATAAAGCGGCAGAGGAGGCCGAGGTTGAATTCAGTATTCGTGGTGGACGCGTGCCGCACGCCGGTCGGGAAGATCAAGGGCGCGCTGGCCGAGGTGCGGCCCGACCACCTGGCCGCGGACGTGATCAGGGCGCTGACCGGACGCAACCCGGCGCTGGACGTGGCCACGATCGACGACGTCTACTGGGGCGCGGCGAACCAGGCGGGCGAGGACAACAGGAACGTGGCCAGGATGGCCGTGCTGCTGGCCGGGCTGCCGGTGGAGATACCCGGCGCGACGGTGAACAGGCTGTGCGGGTCCGGCATGGAGGCGGTCAGCGACGCGGCCCGCGCGATCGCGGCGGGCGAGGCGGACGTGTGCCTGGCCGGCGGCTCGGAGTCGATGACCCGGGCGCCGTTCGTGCTGGCCCGCACCGCCGACCCGTTCCCGCGCGCGCTCGACCTGGTCGACACCAGGCTCGGCTGGCGGCTGGTGAGCGAGCGGATGAAGGACATGTACCCGCCGATCACGCTCGGCGAGACCGCGGAGAACGTGGCGGAGAAATACGGCGTCACCCGCCAGCGTCAGGACGAGTGGGCGCTGCGCAGCCACCGGCTGGCCGCCGCCGCCCGCGACGCCGGCCGATTCGAGACGCAGATAATCCCGGTCACCACCAGGCGCGGCGAGGTCGCGACCGACGAGGGGATCAACGCCGGCATCACCGCCGGGGAACTCGCCGCCAAGCCCCCCGCCTTCCGCCAGGGCGGCACCGTGACCGGCGGCAACTCCTCCCCGCTGAACGACGGGGCCGCGGTCCTGCTGCTGATGTCCGAGGAGGCCGTGCGCGGGTCCGGCGTCACCCCGCTGGCGCGTTACGCCGGCTCAAGCGCGGCCGGCGTGCACCCCGACTACATGGGCATCGGCCCGGTCCCGGCCATGCACCGGGTGCTGAAGAGGGCCGGCTGGCACCTCGAGGACCTGGACCTCCTCGAGGTCAACGAGGCGTTCGCCGCGCAGTCGGTCGCGGTCGTCGACGAACTCGGCGCCGACCCCGACCGGGTCAACGTCAACGGCGGCGCGATCGCGATCGGCCACCCGCTCGGCTGCTCCGGGGCGCGGATCATCACCACCCTGCTGCACGAGATGCGCCGCCGCGGCGCCAATCGCGGCGCCGCCACCATGTGCATCGGCGTCGGCCAGGGCATCGCCTCCCTCTGGGAAGCCGCCTAGCCCGAGAACTCAGCCCAGGTTCGCGGTGTCGGCGTTGTAGTTCCCCGCGGCCGAGGTGCCGAGCGGGGCGGTCGCGGTGTCGGCCGGCAGCGTCGCCGGGTTGACGAACGTGCTCCCGGTGGGCCCGGCCTGCACCGCCTCGCCGGTCGCGCTCCCCTTCAGGTACTGCGACCAGGTCAGGAACCACTCGGTCCAGCCGTCGTCCCACTTGCCCGCGGCCGTGCTCGCGGTGACCGTGATCGGGTCACCGGGGATGGCGAGGTTGTAGTAGATCTGCGCGTCCTCGGGCGGCAGGTTCACGCACCCGTGGCTGACGTTCGTGGTGCCCTGGTCCACCACCGACCACGGTGCCGAATGGTAGTAGTCGCCGCTGAAGGTGAACCTGACCGCGTAGTTGACCAGCTCGTCGTAGTACCCGGCGCTGCCGGGCGCGCCGCCGCCGATCATCCGCACCGGGTTGCCCTTCTCCACGCTCAGGTACGTGCCGTCCGGGGTGGGCAGGGTGTCCCGCCCGGTGCTGATCGGCCAGTTATACGTCTGCACGCCGTTGATGTAGATCTGGGTGTAGTGCGTGGTCGTGCTCGCCACCGCGATCACCGAGTTGCCGATGCTGAACGTCTGGGTCAGGTCGGCGGCCCCGTAGACGCCGCTGGCGCCCTCGATCCCGTTCAGGTGCCCGTCGAAGCTGACCGTGGTGTTCGCCGGCCAGTAGTCCCGCGGCCGGAAGTCGAGGTGCTCGTTGCCGTCCCAGTACCACGCGCCGATCACCGGCTTGGAGGTGGTGAGCTGCAGCGACCGCTCGACCGCGGCCCTGTTCGTGATCGGCTGGCTGAAGATCAGCATGATCGGCATGCCGACGCCGTAGGTCTGCCCGGACCCCTCGTAGATCTCGGTCGAGAACGTCTGCTTCGGGGTCAGCGTGCTGAACGTGCTCAGGTTCTCGACCGGCTGCCCGCTGGCGTCGGTGCCGGTGGCGATCACCGTGTAGGTCTGCGACACGCCGAGCGTCCACCGGCTGTGCCAGACCGTGCCGCCGTCGGACAGGCTGCCGGACACCGAGCCGCCGGCCGGCGACCGGACGACGACCTTGAGCACCTTGCCCTGCGTCGCGGTGACGGTAATCCCATCGGCCGGATCGACGCCGTGGCTGCCGTTCGACGGCGTGATCTTCAGCTCGCTCGCCGCGACCGACGAGGCCGAGGCCGAGGCCTGCGGCCCGCCCTGGCCGCCCGACGGCGTGCTCCCTCCGGCGCAGGCCGCGACGAGCAGGCCCACGCCCGCCGCCGTCGCGATGGCGGCAAACGGCCTGATCCGCCCTGCCAGCCTGCGGTTCCTGCCACGCACGGTGACCTCCCTCGTACCGACAACAAAAAGGGGGTGGTCCGACCCGAACTGCTGCTTCCCCAATACAGACGCCTAAACCGGCGCGGGGGCTAGCCTATGTCAGGCTACCCGCCTGCGCCGGCCCGCCCACGCGGTATAACCCGCCAGGCCCATCGCGAGCACGGTGAGCAAGCTGAACACGTACTCCGGCCACGATCCGACCCGGTCCGCCAGCGTCCGGTAGCTGACCAGCGGGACCCGCGCGTCGAGGATCGCCCGCTGCCAGGTGCCGCTGTGCGCGATCAGCGCGCCGTCCGGCGCGATGATCGAGCTCTCGCCGGTGGTCGAGGCGTAGACCACGGCCCGGTCGCTCTCGATCGCCCGGATCCTGGCCATCGCGGTCTGCTGCTCGGTCTCGCCGAGCTGGCCGTCGATCTCGAAGTCCGCGTCGTTGGACTGCACCGACAGCACGTTGGCCCCGGCGTTGACCTCCGACCGCACCAGCGCGTCGAACCCGACCTCGTAGCAGATCACGTCGCCGAGCCTGATCTGGCCGACGTGGAAGACGACGGCCTTGTGCCCGGGGGTGAAGTTCACCGGCTGCAGCGAGGGCAGCGAGCTGAAGCTGGAGATGATGCCGCGGAACGGGATGTACTCGCCGAACGGCACGAGCTGGCGCTTGACGTAGATCGTGCTCGGGCCGGTGCCCGGCAGCCACAGCTGGCCGACGTTGCGCTCCGGGTTCTGCAGCACCTCGCCGATGAGGATCGGCCGGTCCACGGCGGCCACCGCGCCGGCCAGTTCCGCGTACAGGACGGGGTAGTAGAACGGATCGAGGGAGGTGGCGTTCTCCGGCCAGATCACCAGCTCCGGCTCGGGCAGCCGCCCGGCCTTGACCTCCGCGGCAAGCTCGTCCGTGGCCGCGACGTGGTTCTGCGTGACCTCGCTGTCGTTGAGCTGCTGCGGCAGGTTGCGCGCCCGCGGCACGTTGCCCTGGATCGCCGCGATCGTGGCCGTCGGCACGCCGCCCACCGGGTCGACGGGCAGCAGCCCGCCCGCGAGCACCGCCCCGATCGTGACCGCCGCGGCCAGCCCCGGCGCCAGCCAGGCCCGCGAAGGCCGCCTTCCGGCCAGCGCCGCCAGCGCAAAGCGCCCGATCATCGCGCCGGTCAGCGCGACCACGAAGGTGAGGAACGGCGCGCCGCCGACCGCGACCCAGCGCACGTCGGGCGCGACCGACTGGCTCATCGCGAGCCTGCCCCAGGGGAAGGCGAACGGCCACCGGTCCCTGATCGCCTCGACCAGCACCCACCAGCCCGCGACCGCGGCCGGCCAGCCAGGCAGCCGCAGCAGCAGCCGCTGGCCGATGCACAGCACCGCGAAGATGACGGACTCCGCGCCGGCCAGCGCGAACCACCCGTACCACGCCACGTTGATCAGCCAGGACAGCAGCGGCACGAACAGCGCCAGGCCGAAGACCAGCCCGCAGGCAACCGACCCGCGCAGGCTCCGCCCGGCCAGCGCGACGACGAGCAGCGCGGGCCCGACCGCCGCCAGCGGCCAGGCGTCCACCGGCGGGAACGAGGCGAACACCGCCGCACCGCCGGCCACCGACGCCAGCAGCGCCCACCAGGTGCCCAGGCCCCCGAACGCGACCCCCGCGCCGCGCGCGCGAACCCCCTCCTGCTGCGCGGCCTGGGCTGAAATCACGATCGAAGCCTAATCGGCCCAGGACGACAACGGGAATAGCCGCAGAGCCGGGCAAGTCATGTCGTTTCGCGTGAACGTGGCAATCCGTTGCGTTATAGTCGAGGGGCAAGACGCCTCGTGGGGGGGCGTGCACTGTCCGTTATGCGGAGCTTCTCCGGAAGCGTGCACATGAGAGGGCTGAGTCATGATCAGCGTGCGTTATTGCCATTGGCGTGAGTTGTCCCCGGGGTTAAACGCCACCGCCCAGTGTAATGGCCGCGGCACCGTGGTCTACCTGGTTCCCGGGCTGACCCGGGACGAGCGCCGCGCGGCGCTGCGCAGGCTGCGGATGGCTTCCCGGGTGGGTGCCGGGCCGAAGCTTCCCGCCGCGCAGCTGGCGCTCGCGCTGCTTGCCGACCGGGTCAGGACCGCCGCCGGGCGGGCCGGCGCGATCGTCCGCGTGCACCCGGCGGGCAGCGCGCTGCCGCTGATGCTGGTGTCCGTCGGGGTGGTCGTCTTCATGGCGCTGTCCGCGGTGTCGGTTGGGGTGCTGCCGCAGCAGGCGGCGGCGGGCCCGTCGCCGCTGCTGGCCCCGGGACCCGCCACGGCCGGCCCGGGCACCGCGCATCGGCAGGCCAGCCAGGTGAACCTGATCCGGTCCGATCCGCCCGGGCCCACCCGCCACGAGTCCGGCCCGGGCCAGGGCGGCGGCCAGGGCGGCCAGGGCGAGGGAAACGGCAACCAGCCGACCCTCGCCGGCAGCGCCAGCCCCGCGCCCACCACGGGCGCGGCCAGCGGCCAGTCCTCACCCGGACCCGTGGTCACGCCGACCCCGACGCCGTCGCCGACCCCGTCGCCGACCCCGTCGCCCTCGCCGAGCCCGCCCGCCCCGCGCGGCGGCACCTGCCTGCACGTCGGCCCGGTCGGAGTCTGCCTGACGCTGTAGACCCCGGCAAAACTCCCATACGCTGGAGGCGACGGCGGCGGAGAAGGGGCAATCGGGTTGACCAGGCGCGGGTGGGTGCTGTTCGCCGCGATGGGCGTGATCTGGGGCATCCCGTACCTGCTGATCAAGGTGGCCGACGGCGGCGTCTCGGTGCCCGTGCTCGTCTTCACCAGGGTCGCGCTCGGCTGCGTGCTGCTGGCGCCGGTCGCCATCCGCGGCGGGCACCTGGCCGCGCTCAAGGGGCACCTTGGCTGGCTGGCGGCGTTCACCGCGGCGGAGATCATCGGGCCGTTCGCGCTGCTGTCCACCGCCGAGCGCCACCTGCCGAGCTCGACGAGCGGCCTGCTGATCGCCGCGGTGCCGATCATCAGCGCGATCCTCGGCCTGCTGACCGGCGGCGACCGGCTCTCCGCGGTCCGCTGGGCCGGCCTTGCGGTCGGCCTGGGCGGGGTCGCGCTGCTGGCCGGGCCCGGCGCGGGCCGCGGCAGCACGGTATCCGTCCTGGAGGTGCTCGGCACCGCGCTCGGCTACTCGATCGGCCCGCTGATCGCCAACCGCAAGCTGGCCAGCCTGCCCCCGGTCGGGGTCAACACGGCCTGCCTGGGCCTGGCCGCCGTCGTCTACGCGCCGTTCGCCGCGCTCACCTGGCCGCAC
>JASHTQ010000348.1 GCA_030040475.1 Streptosporangiaceae bacterium | reverse complement strand
GACCGCGCGCAGCGCCTCCATCAGCACCCGGCCGCCGCCCTCGACGGTGACGCCGACCTGGCGGGTGCCCCGGTCGATCCGGACCTCGCCGGCGCCGGACCTTTCCAGCACCCGTGCCACCTGCGGCATGTCGTCTGCGTTGCGGACGTGCACCTCGATGACCTTGCCGCCGACCCGCTGCTTGAGCTCGGACGGGGTGCCGTCGGCGACCACCTTGCCGTGGTCGATGATCACGACGTGGCTGGCCAGGTTGTCGGCCTCGTCCAGGTACTGGGTGGTGAGCAGCACGTCGGTCCCCTGCCCGACCAGCGTCCTGATGGAGTCCCACAGCTCGATCCGGCTGCGCGGGTCCAGGCCGGTGGTCGGCTCGTCGAGCAGCAGCAGCCGTGGCGCGCCGACCAGGCTGGCGCCCAGGTCGAGCTTGCGCCGCATGCCGCCGGAGTAGGTGCGCACGAGCCGGTCGCCCGCCTCGGCCAGCCCCAGGGCGGCGAGCGCCGAGGCCGCGTTGGCCGTGGCGCTCCTCCGGCTCTGGCCGAACAGCCTGGCCACCATCCGCAGGTTCTCCCGCCCGGTCATGGCGGGCTCGATCGCCGCGAACTGCCCGGCCAGGCCGATGATCCGGCGGACCTCGGCGGCCTGGCGACCCGCGTCGTACCCGCCGACCCGCAGCTCGCCGCGGTCAGGCCGCAGCAGGGTGGCCACCATCCTGATGAACGTGGTCTTGCCGGCGCCGTTCGGCCCGAGCAGGGCGACGACCTGGCCGGATTCGGCCGTCAGGTCGAGCCCGTCCAGTGCCTGGGTCTTGCCGAAACGCTTGGCCAGCCCCCTGGCCTCGATGATGGGCGCCATCTGGCACCGCCCTCCCGTTAGGTTGGTCTAGGACGCGATATACCGCATCCTCACACGCGATATAGCTCGGTGTCAAACGGCGTTCGATTTACTCGAATGATGTTCTGGCGGACGTACAATCGGAGGCATGGCAGAAGACGCGCCGCAGCCATGGCGAGACACCGAGGGCCTTCCCGAGCCGCCCTGGCGCGCGGCGCGCAACCCGCCGTCGCGTGCGCCGCTGACCCGGCAGGCCATCGTGGACGCGGCGCTGCGCGTGCTGGACGCCGAGGGCATGGACGGCCTGTCGATGCGCCGGGTGGGCGAGGAACTGGGGGCCGGGCCGCGTCGATCTACTGGCACGTGCGGAACAAGGACGAGCTGCTCCAGCTCGTGTTCGAGCGGGTCATGGCGGAGGCCGAGCTGCCGCCGCCGGACCCGTCGCGGTGGCAGGAGCAGCTCGGCGCACTCGCGGTCCAGATGCGCGCGATCCTGAACGGCCACCGGGACGTGGCACGGATCTCGCTGGGCCGCGCGCCCACCGGGCCGGCCGTGGCCGTGTTCACCGAGTGGCTGTTCACCCTGCTCAAGCCCGTCGGCATCCCGGACAAGGTCATCGCCTACCTGGGCGACCTGTTCGGCCTGTACGTGGGCGCGTTCGCGTTCGAGGAAAGCCTGGGCGCCGACTCCATCGAGACGCAGGGCCTGCCGACCGAGCAGTTCCTCGAGATGGTCAAGGACTACATGCGGTCGCTGCCGGCCGACCGGTTCCCGTACACCAGGCAGGCCGCGGACCTGATCTTCGCGGGTGACCGGGACGACCGGTACGCGTTCGGGGTCGACCTGATGATCCGCGGCCTGCAGACGTTCGCCACCAAGCCGTCCGGCTGAGCCACGGCTGGGGTTCCGCGCCGAGCAGTGAAGAATGGGCGGCAGGCAGTCAGCGGACGCGGTCTGCGCGCTCGATCGCGATCACATCGTCATCGAGCGGCGGGGTGCGCTGCCCCGCTGGGCGGCAACGCCGGGATAGTGGCAGCCAGGGAGCTTGGCACGCACGCGCCGCCGGGGCGACAATGCCGGGATGGCTGGTGATGACAGCAGGGTCCCGTCGCGGCGCGAGGCGCTGATGCTCAGTCTGGACTGGACCCGGCCCTCGGGGCCGCTGGAGTGGGTGTCCTGTGTCGCCCCGGTTGTTACGCAGGCCGGGACCGGGGCCGGGCACTGGGCCGCCGGGCGGCGGCAGCGGGCCCTGGCCGCGTGGGCGGGCGCTGCCGGGTCCGCGCTGGTGGCGTGGGGCCGGGGCACCGAAGCGCCGTCCCGGGCCGAGGCGGAATCTATCCGGCGGCAGCAACGGGACCGGTTGCCCGAGCTGGACCCGGAGGCCGCGGCCGCCGGAACGCGAGCTCTGACGGCCCGCCAGCAATGGTGGTGGGGCGTTGCTGCCTGGACCGTCACTGGCGTCGGGGTGGTCAGCGGCGTGCGGTCGGGCCTGCGCCCCCCGCGGCGGCTGACGGTGCCCGTGATCGCCGTCGAAGTCCCGGGCGTCGCGTTTACTGTCCTGCGGGCGGCCCGGGCCGTGCAGCAGCGCAAGCCGAGAATAGCCGCCGGCTCAGCCCTGGCCGTGGCCGGCTGGGTAGCCCGGGTTGCGAGCAGTACCGGCTGAACCGCTGCGATGACAGCAGGCCCGCAGCGGCCACCGCGACAACAGGACACCGGGAAACCGCGCGGCACCGGCCTGCGAACCCTTTCACGAGTCCCGGCCGCGGACTCCGGCGCACGTTGCGTATTTAATGAGCCAACTCGGGACGCCGACCGACTGGTCTACTGCCTTGGCGCCCGAACCGCCGATCGGTGCTGTTGTGCTCCGTCGCCAGCGACGGTACAGATCTGGCTGTCCGGCGCTGGTCCTGGTCATCCAGCACAGTGCCCGGTGCCCATGCCTTAGTGCGCCGCCGGAGGGTTGACTGGCGAAACATATTGAAATATTTTCCAATGGATGGAAGATAGTTCAGCGGAACTGCCTGCGCCGGTCCTGCCGCGGACGGACGCGGCGCGCAAACCCTGGCATGGGGTGCACAAAGCGCTGGCTGACCCGCTGCGGATCCGGCTGCTGGAGTGGCTGATGGAAGCGCCCCGGTCGGCGCGCCAGCTAGCCGGCTGTGCCGGGCTGCCCGCTGATCGCCTCTACTACCACCTCGGCCAGCTCGAGCAAGCCGGGCTGATCGAGGTTGCCCAGTACCGGCGGCTGGCCCGCGGCAAGGTCGAGCGGGTCTATGCGCCCGCGAAGACCGAGCCTCCCGGCGACGACGCCGACCCGGAGGAAACAGCCGCGTTCCTGCGATCGGTGCTGGAGGCCACCGCGATGGACATCACGGCGGCATTCCAGGCCAGGCAGGCGGGCCGCCGCCGGGAGGCCGACGTGCACCGGGGCGCGCTCCGGCTCACCGACCAGGCGCTGGCCGAACTGCGCGGCCATGCCGGGCAGCTCGCCGCCCGGTTCGCTGATCCCGCCGCTGACGGGACCTGGACCCGGGTGGTCCTAGCGCTCGTCGACCTGCAAGACCGCCCCGATGCCGACCCGCCGTCAGGGAGCCCGGCATGAGCGATGCCACACCGCACGCCGGCCTGGCCGTCCGCGCCTCCGACGCCGAACGAGAGCAGACCGTCGCGCTGCTGCAGCACAACTTCGCCGACGGCCGGCTGACCAAGGCCGAGCTCGAGGAACGAGCCGGTGCCGCCTACGCGGCGCAAACCCTGGCCCAGCTGCGCGACGTCACCGCCGACCTGCCCGCCGTCCAGCCGCAGCCGCCGCGGTCTGGCATGGTCCTGGACCAGCGCCTGCTGGTCATCCTGTTGTGCGTCCATCCCCCAGCGGCCCTGGTCTACTGGCTGCTCTGCCGTCGCAGCCGGCCAGTCACCGCCGGCGCCGAGCCGGCCGCAGCCCTCCAGCGCGCACAAGGCTAACCTGCGCTCACTCACCCCAGGCAACCGACAAGGGAATCAGCAGCCCGGAATCGGGCATCAGGGTGCTCGCGCTTTGAAACGCCAGTGTCGCGGCGTGACGATCGCTGGTCGCGGCTACCGCACGCGTAGCCGCCTGACGTCAAGTCCCAGTCGGCCGACAAGGTTGCCTTCCCGGCACACAGAAGGGCGATAGGGACGGCTGCCAGCCCCAGACCCATCTCTGGAATTGCGTGTTTCCGCAGGTGCGTACTCGCATCTAAATGGATGGCGCGTTCTACCCCCTGATCTGGTCAGGCTTCGTTGATGTGCTTCCGTAATGAGCGCTGCACGCGTTCTGCCCCGGCGGGTGCCGATACCGGCCACCTGGAGCGAAATCCGGCTGCGCAGATAACGGGCACATGCGAGGGTGCCGTGATGCCTGCTCCGGATGCCGGTAGACATGGCCGATAAGCCACAGGACCGCTCGCTCACTGACCTGCTGCTGGCCATCGCAGAGGCCGAGTATCAATCCGGGAGCCCGGTGGCAGGTCACGACGACGCTAACCGCCGGGAAACGGTCGAGGTCGCCATCAGGCGGTGGCGTTCATTCTCCCGCCGGTCTCGTCACAGCCCGGCCGGGAGGTGCCCGATGACCACTGCCGCCCCATCCACCGCGCTCGCCACGATCCAGCCCGCCTTCACCGACGCCGAACGGCTCGCCCCCGCCGGGTACCTGGCCGGCTACCGCGGCCTGACCCGCGAGGCCTACATGCTAGACCTGCGCGGGTCGTCAATGTTTACAAAACTACGAAATATGTATAGCTTGTAGCTATGAGATCAGCTAGCTCAAGCCGGGGCGTGCAAGAGCCGGAAGCGCTCGCCGCAGCCTATGCGTGCTTCGCGCGGACGGGCCTGCAGCACACGACGGTGGAGGACATCGCGCGGGAACTCGGCAGGTCCCGGCCCGTGGTGTACCGATACTTCACCGACAAGCACGACGCCTTCCGCAAGGTCGCCCAGCAGCTGCTGGACGAGGCGCTATGCCAGGCGCGCGCCGGCGCTGACGGAGCCGGGCCGGCCGC
>JASHTQ010000347.1 GCA_030040475.1 Streptosporangiaceae bacterium | reverse complement strand
GCAGTTCGTCACCTGCTCGTTCAGCAGGTCGCCCGCGTTCTGGGACACCAGGATCAGCGCGGTGTTCCGCGACCGGCCCATCCTGGACACCTCGGGCACCAGCTTGGCGCCCTCGGGAGTCGACGTGATCGCCCACGCCTCGTCGAGGAAGATCGCCTTGGGCGCGGCCCGGTCGATCCCGTTCAGCAGCTTGCGGGCGAACTGGGACACCAGGTAGAGCAGCGCCACCGAGAGCCGCTGCTCGTAGGAATAGTCGTCCCGGTTGGTGGTGGTGTCCGGCAGGGTGAGCCCGGCCAGCGTGAACACCGTCGTCCAGCCCTCCGCGTCGATCTGCTGGCCGATCGACGGGGCGAAGCACAGCCGGGCCAGCCGCATCTCGGAGATCGACCGCATCACCGCGCCGGTGTTCTTCCAGGCCGGGTCGTCGGCCTGCTCCAGGTGCCTGACGACCTTGCCGAGGCTGGGCCGGTCGGTTCCGGCCACCGCGCCGACCGCCTGGATCATGGCGCTCTCGCGTTCCTCGCTCATCCTGGGCAGCAGCAGCCGCAGCGTCTCGGTCGCCATCGTCCGCTTCTCGGCCAGGTCGACGCCGAAGGAGAACGGGTCGAGCAGGCCGGGCGCGGCGGGCAGCCATCGTCTTCTAGGCGTATCCGGCCAGGATGTGCCACAGGTGCCAGCGACCAGCAACCTGGATCGCGTGGCCGACCGACCCTGGCGCCCTCGGCGTAGTTGCCGACCCGGTCCCGGATCGCCGCGTCGGGATGCGTCTCCAGCGTAGCGGCCTCCCAGTCCGGCGGCAGGTCGGCCATTTCCCCGGTGTGCATGTCCACCAGCACCATCCCGTACACCTGGTCCTCGGCCGGCGCGAATTCATCAACCCCAAGGACCTCCGGCTCCGGCGCCGCGGTGACCAGCCGCAGCACCGTGTCTGGGTGCACGGTGATCCCGAGGGTCCCGGCCAGCCGGGCGGCGCGCTCGGCCAGCTCCAGCCGGGGTCAGCGGCGTAGTAGATTCGTAACCTGGAGTGTTGAGCGGGCGTACCGGGCGCCTCCGCCGCCCTGCGCCCGCCAGGGTCTTGGACGGGCGGCAGTCGGCCGTGGTCGGGAATGGATCAGCGTGACACCAGGACAGCAGCTCCTACCGGCGCTTACGCCGAGGCAGGAACGCGTCGTTGAGCGTCTCCGGGCGCAGATAGGCGAGGGAACCGCCGAGTGGTTCACCGCCGCGTGCGAGCTGCTCGCCCAACAGCCTCAGCCCCGCGCTCTTACGCATCTGGTCGCTCACCTGTACCGGGAGATCGAGGGCGCGGTCCGGTTCGTCCTGGACCCGGTTAAGGAGAAACGCGGTCATGCCGCCAGCGTCCAGGCGGTCATCGAGGATCTGGGCATGTCCGCCGACGAGGAGCCGTCCGTATTCTGGCTAGAGTTGGCTGCGGGCGGCAGGGGGCTGGCGATGCGTGCGCACCGCGATGCCCTCGGGCGCCCTCGTCCCGCCGACGGGGAGTTCGCCGGGCTGGTCGACAGCTTCGAAGGCCTGCTGGACCGGGTGCTGAAGCGTTTCGAGGTCCGGTACGCCAACGTGTTCACCCGGCTAGACGAGCTGCTCAAGGTACCTCATCCGAGCCGCGGCCACGCCGGGCAACTGCGGGACGGCTTTCCCCAGAACCACGTCACCTTCCGCTACTTCTTCGAGCGCGCGGCCCCGGAGTGGCTGGTCCCGCTGAGGAACGCGGGGTTCTTCGGCTCGCCGCCGGAGCCGGTACTCCACGACGACACGGGCACGCTCGAGGTGCCGCCCTGGCCGCAGGTCCTGTACCTGCTCCGGGTCGCCGGCGACCAGCCCGGGGAAGTGCTGCAGACCGCTGTGGCGATCCCGGCGACGGGCAACGTGCTGGTCAACGGGAACCTGGCTGAGCTGGCGCTGCAGTTCCCGGCCGGGGAGGCGGCGCGGCTCGCGCCCCGGGTCATCGCGTCGCTCGATGCCCGCTTCGGCGTCCTGGACCCCGTCGGGGTCGGGCGGCTCTGCCGCCACCTGGCCGATGGGGGCCGGCCTGCGGACGCCCTGGCCATGATGGAGGCTCTGCTCACCAGGCTTCCCGGGTCGCGCGGATCCCGGGCCGTCATGGACACCTGGTCGTTCGCGGAGGTTCTCCGGATTGGCGTCCCGGCGGTCGCTAGGGCGTGCGGGCTGCCCGCGGTGTCGCTGCTGGCACGGCTCCTTGACGAGACGGTCACGGCGCAGGCCCCTGCCGGCCTCAGGGAGTCACGGCGGGACACCTCCGGCTGGTGGCGGCCGTCGATCGAGGGCCGACCCCAGGGGACCGACACCGATCCCGCTTCTGCCCTGGTCTGTGCCCTCAGAGACGCCGCCGCCGAGGCGCTGGCCGCCGGGGCGGACCTGACTGCGGTGATCGCCGAGATCGAGTCGCACGACTGGACGGTGTTCCGCCGGCTGGCGCTCTTCTTGCTGTCCGAGCACGCCGGCGACGGCGACGCCGCCCTGGTCGGAGCGCGCCTGTCCGACGCGGTCATCATCCAGGATCCCGGGCTCGACCGGGAGTTCCTCCTGCTGGCGCGGCGGCGCTGCGCAGCCGTCGGCGGCCGCGACCGCGAACGGCTCCTCGCCCTTATTGACCGCGGTCCCCGGGCCCCGCAGCAGCAGCTCCGCCGGGAGCAGGACGGAACGCCGCCGTCCGCGGCGGAGACGCGGGCCCGGGCCTGCCGGTGGCAGCGCGACAGGCTTGCCGCGATCGAGGCCGTGCTCCCGCCCGAGTATCTTGCCCGCTACCGCGACCTCGTGGCCGAATTCGGCGCGGCACCCGAGCAGTCCGCGGCCCTGCCCGCCGTCCGGGACATCGCCGTCGGCAGCCCGGTGGCCGCCGGCGACCTCGCGGCGTCCTCGACCGAGGACCTGGTAAAGCTCCTGGCTACCTGGGAGCCGCCCGGGGGCCTGCTGGGAGCCGACCGGTCCGGCCTGGCCTCCGCCCTCTTTTCCGCCATCCGGCAGGACGCGGCTGGCCGGTCATCGGCGGCCGAGGCGTTCATCGGCCTTCCGGGCATATACGTCGAGGCCGTCATCAGCGCTTTCTGGCACGCGGCGCAGGAGGGCGCGGTACTGGACTGGCCGGCGGTCCTGAACCTGTGCTCATGGGCGGACCAGCAGGCAGAGGAGGAGCTGCGCCTCCCCGGCGACCGCTTGCGGAGGCAGTGGGAGCCGGCCCGCATGGCGTGCCTGCGGCTGCTGGAAGCCGGCTTCGCCGCCTCCGGCCATGAGATCCCCGCCGAGCTCGGCGGCCAGGCCTGGGCGATCATCGAGAACGCGGCCGCAGACCCCGACCCCGAGCCCGAGGCCGAAGCGGAGGCCGACGCGTCTGGACGGCCGCTGGGCGAGGTTCCCATGGCCCATATCAGGCCCATGGCGCTGACGACGGCCCTCGCGTACGCGGCCTGGGCGCGGCAGGGGAACCCGGAAGTGGGCCTGGGCGCGGTCCAGCAGCTCATCGAGAACCAGATCGACCCCGCCCAGCCGGAGCCGTCCCGGGCCGTCCGCTGGACCTGCGGCGCCTCGTTCGGCGTCCTCGCGCGCCTTTTCCGGCCCTGGGCGGCGGAGAAGGCCCATGTGATCTTCCCTCTCGGGGAAACCGAACGGCGCCTGTGGACAGCCGCATGGGACGGCTACGTCAGCAGCCAGCCGGACCTGGATATGTGTCAGGCGCTCGACGGCTCCTACCAGCTGGCCGTCGACTCGCTGAACCCCGACGGCGACGACCGCGCCGAGCTCGCCCGGGCGACCAGCCTCGGACTCCACCTCATCATCAGGTACTGGCACGGCCAGCTGACCTTCGACAGCAACGACCAGCTGCTGCGCCGCTACTACCAGAGCGCCCCCGTCGCGGCCCGGGCGTACCTCATGCAGTTCCTGGGCCGCCAGCTGGCCGCCGCGGACCCCGTCCCCGCCGCCCTGCTCACCGGCTTGTGGGAGGAGAGGCTCCATGCGGTGCGCGACGGCGCCGACTCCGCCGAGCTGGCGGGCTTCGGGGAATGGTTCGCGGCCGGGAAGCTCGGCGACGAGTGGGAGCTCCGCCAGCTCATCACCGCGCTCCGCGACGCCGGGAAGATCGAGTCCGAGCACCTGGTCCTCCCCCGGCTCGCCGTACTGGCCCCGACGTACCCGGACGCGTGCCTGGCCGCCCTGGAGGCCTGGGTGCTGACGAACCCGACCCCGTACTGGTTCCAGCGGCAGGAGGAGGACATCCGCGCCATCCTCGCCGCCGGTGCCGACAACGGCGACCCCGGGGCCATCGAAAAGGTCACCACCATAATCAGCCTGTGCATAATCCGAGGCCACGACATGCGAAGATTCCGGGATAGCTAGACCCCTCGATGGTTGCGCTGCCCGCAGCTGCACCCCGCTTCCGGGGACCCGGAGAAAGGCCCGAGCAGAACCGTGCCCGTCCCTGTGACCGCCGAACAGCGCCAGGTGATGCAAGCCGTCTACGATCACTTCCGCAAGAACGGCACCTGGCCGCCCTTCGCCGCGATCGCCCGTCCCCTGCGCCGCGATCACGGCATCGACGCCGCCGGCGAGATCGCCGAGTTCCCCGACACGCTCATGATCCCGCCGCGGCAAGGCCTCCGCCCGGTCGACGGCGACCAGATCCGCCTTACCCTGGCGGGCCTCGGGCAATGCGAGGGAAGCGGGGACGACGACGAGCGGTTCACGCGGCTGATCCGCTGGTTCGCCGAGAGAGACCTCGACTACGATCCTCCCAGCCCGGAGGAGAAATTCCAGGTAACCACCGCGGAAGCGGCGGCCTACCTCAGGATCGAGGAGGACCACCCGGCGCTGCGGCGGATCCGCGCCATGTGCGGGCTCGATCATCTGTGCGTCTCGACAAGCGGCGGCGACGAGAACGGCTGGAACTTCCGCATCGACTCTGACATCTGGAGGTTCCGGCACGCCCAGGACCTGGCAGACCTCGCGCGGATACGCCAGGAATGGGTCGACCAGGGCGCCGCGGAATCGGCGCGCCGGCAGACGCGCGCGGCCGGGCCAGAAGGCGAGGCCGGCTCACCCTGCCCGGTTACGGCAGACCAGGCCGGCAGCGACCATGCGGCCTCGCTCGCGATCATCACGCGGCTCCTGCGCCGCTTCCCGGCCCTCGTCCGCGAGCTGGGCATCCGCCACGGCCAGCGCCCGGCGATGGCCCAGGTCAACGACGAGTACGACGTGCAGGACCTGCTCCGCGGCATCTTGGCGGGCTCTTCGGCGACATCCGGGGCGAGGAGCCCACCCCCAGCCACGGGGGCCTGGCCAGCAGGATGGACCTGTTCCTGAAGAACGAGAAGATCGTCATCGAGACCAAGATGACCCGGGCGGGCCTGAACCAGCGCAAGGTCGCCGAGGAACTCGCCGTCGACAAGGAGCTTTACCGCTCGCACGACGGCTGCCGCGTGCTGGTGTGCTTCGTCTACGACCCGGGCCGCCATCTCCGCAGCCCCGCCGCGCTGGAGAACGACCTCACCGACCTGTGCGGCCCGGTGCCCACGATCGTCATCGTGGCCCCTTCCGGCTGAGATCCCGGCGGGACGGCGCAGTCATTCCCGGCGCGCCTGCTACGGCATCGCTGTCACCCGTCGCTGGTACTTTCCCATCAGCGGCGCCCTGGCAGGACGCTCGGCTCCCGCGGCCCCGTTCGTCCCCGCCCGGCGCGCCGCCGGCACGCAGGCAAAGCGAGGTGGATGTGCCAACGCCAGTCCAGACAGCCCAGATGATCAGGCTCGCGCTGGGCACCCTGGCCGCCGACAACGCGCATCACCAGTTCGAGCACCTCTGCCGCCACGTGGCCAAGCGGCGCGTCGCCAGCAACGTACTGCCGGCCACCGGCCCGGTCTCGGCCGGCGGTGACCAGGGACGCGACTTCGAGACCTTCCGCACCTACCTGGCCGAGGAGCTGCCCTTCGCGATCGGCTTTCTCGCCCTGGCCTCCTCGGACGTGGTGGTGTTCGCCTGCACCATCCAGAAGGACAAGCTCCGGGGGAAGTTCGAGGACGACATCAAGTCCATCTGCACCCAGGGCACCCACGTCGACAGGATCTATATCTTCGCCGACGCGAGCGTCACGACGGCGCTGCGGCACGACCTGCAGACGTGGGCGGCGCAGGAGCATCACGTCGCGGTCGAGATCGTCGGCGAGGGGGGGCTGGCAGAGTGGCTGGCCGAGCCCGACCTGTACTGGATCGCCCAGGAGTACCTGCGCCTGCCCGCCGAGCTCGCACCGCAAGCGGAGCAGGCCGCGGAAGAGACCCGGCTGCCTGCCTGCTACGCCGAGCTGCGCGCCTACTGGCAGGAGCCCGACAGGCAGCCGACGACCCTCGGCGACCTGTTCGACCTGCGGCAAGGGCTCCGGCACGCCGCCCGTCCCGGCCCGGCGCGCGCCGATCTCGCGGGCTGGTTGACGCTGATGACCCGGCTCGCGGAGCGGACCCCGTATCCCGACGCCCGGCTGCGGGCCATTTACGAGATCGCCGCGGCCCGCGTTCAGGGCGCCGCCGAGCTGCGGCCCGCCGACCCGCTCATCCGCCGGTTCATCGACGAGATCCAGCGCACCGACGACCCGGCCCTGCTCCTCGACGCGAGCGTGCTGATCCAGTTCTGCGCCACGGCGGCGGCCCTCGGCCACACCGGCATACCGATGGCCGAGGCCGCGGGCTGGACAGCGCCGCTACGGGACCACATCGGCCAGCTGCTGGAACGGGACCTGGATCCGAACACGCGTGCCTGCCTGCTCCACGCCGCCGCCCACGCCGCGCTGCACATCGACTTCACCAGAGCCGCAGCCGACGCCGGGCCGGGAGCGACCGCGACGCTCGAGGACATTGACCGCATGTACGCGGCGGTCACAGAGGCAATCGAACAGGGCACGCTCCAGACTCACCTGCCGCCCGCGCCGGTCACCGACCTCGACGCGGGGATGCGCCACCTGGCCGCCCTGATCGGGCTGCTGCCCGACGCGCCCGCCTACCCGATCGACGCGCTCGCCCTGCTCGTGGACCTGCTCGCGCCGATCCTGCGCGACCATCCGCTGTACCGCCAGGTGTGCGACGGACTCGACCGGGCCGTCGCCCGCCAGGAAGGCGACGCGGCCGCCGGCGACAGGTGCCGGCAGCGCGCGGAAGCGCTGCAAGCGGCCGGCCGGCCCCTCGACGCGCTGCGCGAATTCCACCAGGCCAAGATCAACTGGTTCCACGGCGACACCCTCTACGGCACGCTGCGTGCGATGGCCTGCATCACCGACCTCTATGCCGGGCTCGGCATGTACCTCGCTGGCAAGAAGTACGCGCTGGCCATGGCCTCCCTCGCCCTCAGCAGCCCCGACGCGTCCGACCGCGAGCTCGCCCCGATCGCGCTGTTCTCGGCAGCCAACATGGACCACCTAGCCGGCGCCTGGGCCGCATCGGCACAACTGGCCGTAGTCGCCGACCAGGCCCACCTCAGGTGGGCGCCCGACCCCTTTAACCTCGAACGCCACGCCTACGCGACCGAAGCCATCAAATACCAGGCCTTCGCCGTGGTCATCGCCCAGCAGACCCGCCCCGGATTCCTGCCGGCCATCAACGGCATCCTCAGCGGCAGCTTCCTGGACGGCCTCACCCGCCCGCCCGCGGCAGTCCCCGCGGCGGAGCCGCTCACCGAGCAGGAGTGGACAGACCGCATCGCGGACAAGGCCAGCGCCCCGTTCAGCGACGCCGGGCCGACGCGCTCGGTCGCCTTCCACGCCCTGGGCGTGCGGTGGACCGTGCACGGCCGCAACGACCAGGACACGGTCCTGACCCTCGAGGACTTCACCTCCAGCCTGCAGATCCTCCTAGCCGAGTTCGCCTCCCTCGACCCGGTCCTCATACCCCAGGACGTCGACATCGAGATCCAGGCCTACCCGGTCGGCCATCCTCCCGCCGACACCCACCTGACCCGCGTCCATCACGACGGTCGGCGGCTATGGCGGCTGTTCCTGCCAGCCGGGCCCCCGCCCGGCGCCGACGCCGATGAGGCAAGCCCGGGAGATCCGCAACTCGGCGACGCTACGCGCCTCGCCTTCCTGGTCTTGGCCGGCAACTCGCTACTAGGCCCCCAGCCGTTCACCACCCTGCTAGAGCAGGCCGCTCGCAACGGCCTGTTCTCCAACCTGGACATCGGGCGCCCGTACCGCGAACTGGCGCTGCTGCGGAGCCAGCCCGTCCCGCCACTAGCCGGCCCACAGCACCGGCCTCTCGCCAACGCCCAGCGCCCGAACCCCCGGGCCGGCTCGCCGCACACGCGGCCGCGGACGGGACCCGGACCCGGCTACAGTGCCCAGCAGGCGCGTTCCGTCCTGGCCTAGCGCTACACGATTCTGCCCGTCCCCATCCGACACACCATCCCTGACCTGCTGTCCGACCCGCGCGTGCGGGCTGTGTTCCGCGAGTTGCGCAACGCCGGCTGGAAGGACTGGCACCTGCTCAGCGTCACCGCGAGCCTGACCATCAACCACCGCCTCGCCCTCCGCCGCACCGCGACCACCCAAGGGACCGCCCAGCAGCTAGCCGAGGCGTTCGACGCCGAGGCGCGGCGCCCG
>JASHTQ010000346.1 GCA_030040475.1 Streptosporangiaceae bacterium | reverse complement strand
TCGTCGCTGGCGTCGTCGCTGGCGTCGTCGCTGGCGTCGTCGCTGGCGTCGTCGCTGGGGTCCTCGCTGGCGTCGTCGCTGGGGTCCTCGCTGGCGCCGATGGCCCGCGCGATCGGCCAGGCAAGCGGCACCGCGAGCGCCGGGAGGACGGCGAGCACGAAGACGACCCAGAATCCGGCCCGGTCGGCGAGCCAGGGCGCGGCCGGGACCAGGACGAACTGGGGCGTGGCACTGGCCAGCCCGAGCGCGCCGATCGCCCGCCCGCGGCGTCCGGGCGGCACCAGGGCGGCGACCGCGGTCGCCCCGCAGACGGTGACGATGCCGAATCCCAGCCCGCGCAGCGCGGCCAGCGCCAGGACGGCCCCCAGGCCGTCGGTCGCGAGGTTCCCCAGGGCGGGCAATCCGAGCAGCACCGATCCGAGCACCAGCGTCCACCGCCACCCGAGGCCAGGCAGCACGCGGCGCATCGCCAGCTGGGACAGCACGGTGCAGGCCATCATGACGCCGGTGACCAGCCCCGCTCCCAGGCCGTCGCTGCCGCCGTGGATCACCCACAGCGGCGCGACCGGCAGCAGCAACGCAAAGCCAGCGAACCACAGCGCCGACGAGCCGAGCAGCCAGGGCATTCCTGGCACCCGCCAGACCGAACCGGGCCCCGGCGCCCCGCCGGCGCCCGCCCGGGCGCCGTCCTCGCCGTCAACCGCCGCCGCGGCATCGCTCACCCCATCCACAAGCCCATTCTGTTCCCGCGTGCTCCCTGGCGCCGCGGATGACCCTGGCCATGGTTAGGCTTGCCGTGAGGTGATGCCGATGGCGTACAACAGGCAGTGGGTGGCCGACACGCTGCGCCACCTGGGTTACGAACAGGCGGCCGACGACGCGTTGCGCGTGCTGCCAGAAGCGATCGACAACGAGCAGCTCAGGGAATTCGGCGACAAGCACGGCATTTCTCTCGGTGAGCTGATGAGCCGGATGGGCGGCAGCCCGTAACCAGCTAGCCCAGGCGGGCGGGCGCGGGCATGCCCACCGAATCGGTGCTGCCCGGCGCGCCGGGCGCACCCCTGCCCGTGGCCGGCCGCGACGGGCACCGGTAAGCCGCGCCGGCGGCCGCCGTAATTCACCAGGTTCGGCTGTGCCCCGAAGCGCGGAGCTTCTGTGCAGACGGCGAAACGTGCCCGCCTCGTCGTATTCACCGAGCGATTCCAGGAGATCGGCCAGCCGGGTCATGGCGGTAAGATCACCCGCACGCGCCGCCGGACGATAGAGTTCTATCGCCGCGTCGAACCTCTCTTGAAATTCACGTATTCCCGCGAGGCCTACCATTCCCGATATGTCGTCGGCGTCGGCCGCCCGCTTATACCAATGCTCCGCGTCATCGTATAGCCCTTCGCGCTCAAGCGACCTGCCGAATCCTGCCATTGAGGGGACGTCGCCCAGCTTGGCCGCCTCCCCGTACCAGACTTTGGCCTCATCGTATTTGCCGGCGTCCGCAAGCAGGCGCGCGAGACTCGGCAGCGCGCTGCCCTCGCCCTTGCTGACTGCGTCTCGATAGAGATCTATGGCCCGCCCGGTCTCGCCGCGCTCTTCGAGCAGTCTCGCCAGGGCAACCATCGCGCGGGTGTCGCCCTGCTGGCTGGCCCGGCTATACCACTCCGCTGCCTGGTCGTGTTGACCGCGGCTTTCATAAAGCCCGCCGAGGCTGGCCATCGCGGCCACGTTGCCCTCCTCCGCCAGGCTCTGATACCAGAGTTGCGCCTCCTCATCGTTTCCGCGATTCTTAAGCAGCTCGGCAAGGTCCGCCATGGCGACGGGATCTCCGTTATCGGCGGCCCGGCGGTACCAGGCTTCGAAGTCATCAAGATTGTCATCGAGCAATCTCTGCACTTCCGGGCGTATGGCGGACTGCCCGGAGTCCTCACTCGGCGGAGCCTCACTCGAGGTCGGGTACGCAAAGTTGTAAGTAGCCTGACTGGCGCCTGCATGATAATCTTGGAACTGCTGGCGCAGCGTGAGATAGGGAATAATATCCACCTCTTGCGCGGCCGCTGGAAGCAGCCGCAAGGCGACTTCTAGGTGAATTCTCTCCTTGCTCCCTGACAGCATGCCCTGAAGCCAGTCCGGCACCTCCCGCGCGAACTGCGCGAAGCCGAGCGAGGACACGGCGGACCAGTCGCCGGGCGTGCTCCTCAGGTAATCGTACAGATCCGGCGCCGTGTTCTGGATGAGCGCCAGCGCGCACATCACGTGGATGTCGTAGTCCGTGAAATCCGAAGCCGTGGCGATGTGGTCGAGGAATGTCAAGGAATTTATCAGCCGCTTCAGCTGGCGCGGATTGTCCGGGGCGGCCGACGCGATCATGGGCGCGCATATCCACAAGCCGGGTGTGGTATGGCTGTAGATATAATCCCGGACGCTTCTCTCCGGGAGGGCCGGAATGGTGAATGGAAATTGTACTATCTTGTCGAGATAGCTGCTGATGGCTACCCCGAGGTCCTTGTATTCGGCCTGCACCGCAGCCTCGAGATGCGATCGGTCGGCGCCGAGGATGAAGATGCAGCCGGTAAGATTGAAGAATAGCTTCATTGCGTCGAGAATGGCGACCGCGGTGGCCGGCCGGCACCGATCGAGATCATCGATAAAGATGACTATCGGGCGGTGCCCGGCTTTTTCCCGTGCCTTATCGACAACTTCCTCGAAGCGCTTCCTTAGCGCTGCCTGCTTGGTTCTCTTCTCGACATCCTTGTCCGCTAGCGCCTGGTAGGCGGCGGTAATCTTGCCGACCGAGATACCGAGATACGGAATCTGCACCTCCGTGGCGAGCGCCTGCGCAATGGCCGATAGCGCGATATGGACCTCGCGGTCACCTTCGAGTTCGAGGTCTTTCCTGATCGCATACAGCAGACTAACCGCCGGCTGATCGTCGCTTGCGTGTTCCCACGGGTCGAACCAGACGGTCTCGGCCAGCGGTTCCCCGGTGGCCGACGGCTTGTCAAGCTGCTCTCTTAGCCGCATCATCATCGATGTCTTTCCCGAGCCCCACGGACCATAGAGGGCTATGACAAGCGGGCTTGCCGCTGACTCGATGACCTGCCGAAGCGAGCTGATATAGATGTCTCGCCCGAACTCGTCATCCGGCGTGCCTTCATCGGTGAGCACAGCGATGGGGCTAAAGGAACTCATGAGCGGTGATAATAGCGCGGCCGGTGCGGCGCTGCGCAACTCGCGCTTACCGTCGCCATTCATCCGGAACGGACGGCGGTTATGCGGTTCGGGTCCGCCTCAGGCGGCGCGCCTGGCGAGCAGGCTGGCGAGCCTGTCCAGGATCGCCCTGACGACCCTGATCTGCCCGCCGACGGTCCGGCTCGCCACCTGGGTCTCCGGCACGAACTGGGTGATCACCGTCGTCCACTCGACGCGGCGGCCGAGGACCAGGCTCGCGCCGCGGTGGCGGGTGCCCACGGTCACCGCCCCGCCGCCGACCTGAGCGCATTCGAGCACGGAGGAATCCCAGCGGGGCAGGTTCCCGGCGGTGGCCAGGAAATCGAAGACCACCCCGGCCGGGCGGGCGATGACGACGGTTTCATCGATCACAGGCATGGCCGCTCCGGTTCGCTAGACGACCCGGCCGGTACTCGACCGGCCGGGCGGCTCCCTACACCAGCCCAGAGCACGCCGCCCGGACCTTGATACAAACGCGCCGCGGGAGGGTCAGCCCGGCCTGACCGGGCGGTAGCGCGGCTCCCACATCAGCGCGCGCAGCTGGCCGCTCAGGTCGGCGTCCAGCGTCGCGGACGCCACGCCTTCCGCGGCGGCGGTCCTGGCGACCGCGGCGGCGACCGCGACCGAGGTCTCCCGTAGATCGGCCACGCACGGCAGCAGCGGTGCCCCGGGGCGGGAGATGTCCACCATGTCCGCCACCGCGCGGGCGGCCGCGAGCAGCATCCCGTCGGTCACCCGCCGCGCCCGGGCGGCGATCACGCCGAGGCC
>JASHTQ010000345.1 GCA_030040475.1 Streptosporangiaceae bacterium | reverse complement strand
GGGTGATCGTGGCGAGCGTCTGGTTCTCGTCCTTGATCTGCACGCCCTCCTTGGCCTCGATGGCCTGGTGCATGCCCTCGTTGTAGCGCCTGCCGTGCAGGATGCGGCCGGTGAACTCGTCCACGATCAGGACCTCGCCGTTCATCACGACGTAGTCCTTGTCCCGCTTGTACAGCTCCTTGGCCTTGATCGAGTTGCTCAGGAAGCTGACCAGCGGCGTGTTGATCGGGTCGTAGAGGTTGTCGATGCCGAGCCAGTCCTCGACCTTCTGGACGCCCGCCTCCGTGATGCCGACGGTCTTCTTCTTCTCGTCGGCCTCGTAGTCGCCCTCGCCGTCCTCGCCGCGGCGCAGCCGGGGGGCGATCTTGGCGAACTCGACGTACCAGCGGGCGCTCTGCTCGGCCGGGCCGCTGATGATCAGCGGCGTCCTGGCCTCGTCGATGAGGATCGAGTCCACCTCGTCGACGATCGCGTAGTGATGGCCGCGCTGCACGCAGTCCTCGAGCGACCAGGCCATGTTGTCGCGCAGGTAGTCGAACCCGAACTCGTTGTTGGTGCCGTAGGTGATGTCGGCCGCGTACTGCTTGCGGCGCTCCGGCGGCGACATCTGGGCGAGGATCACGCCGACCTCGAGGCCGAGGAAATGGTGCACCCGGCCCATCCACTCCGAGTCACGCTTGGCCAGATAGTCGTTGACCGTGACGACGTGCACCCCCTCGCCGCTGAGCGCGTTGAGGTAGGCAGCCAGCACCCCGGTGATCGTCTTGCCCTCACCGGTCCTCATCTCCGCGATGTTGCCCATGTGCAGGGCGGCGCCGCCCATCAGCTGGACGTCGAAAATACGCTGTCCCAGCGTGCGCTTGGCGGCCTCGCGAACCGTGGCGAACGCCTCGGGCAGCAGGTCGTCGAGCGATTCCCCGTCGGCGTACCGCTGCCGGAACTCCTCGGTCATGCCGCGGAGCTCGGCGTCGCTCATCGCGACGAAGTCTTCCTCGATGGAGTTGACCTGCTCGCTGATCCGCTTGAGCTTGCGCAGGATCTTGCCTTCGCCGGCGCGAAGGACGTTATCGATGATCGGTGCCACTTCTCGTCGCGCTCCTCGCGGATCGTATGACCTCATCACGGCCGGTGACCGTAACCGGCTCCGGTTCACCGTCCCCCGATGTCATCGTAGGCGAGATGAGGCACCAAACCGAGTCGTACGGTTCCTGCAGCCAGCAGGCCCTGAGCGCATCGGCAGCCCGCGATTAGGGGCCGGCTGCAGACAAGTCTCGCACTTCCCCGAGAATAATAGGAGCGGTAACGAGGAGAGGAGCCTTCAGTGGCCGAGCAGGTGGCATCGGGAGCCATACAGACCACGGGCGATACCGGGGCGCACGGGCTTGACGCGCAGATCGGCCCGCAGCACGGGGCGCACGCGGTGCACCACGGCCGGCCCGTCTCCTGGGTGGCAGTCTCGATCATCGTCGTCGGCTTCGTCGTCGGCGGGATCGCGATGGTCACCGGCCCGGCCTGGTGGCTTTTCTGGACCGGTGCCGGGATCGTGGTGGTCGGCGGCATCTTCGCCCTTTCCTCGCACATCCTCGACGACTGGTATTAAACGCACCGCCCGGTCCCGCCGCCGCACCGCCAGCCGGCTTCGGTCTCCTCGTACCGCGCTGCTGTCTCCCGCTGGTGTCCCCCGCTGGTCAGCGGGCCGGAATGTCGTACCGTACGGCTAGCATTCCGGCATGGGTCTGGATGCTCCCGCGGCCGAGTTGACGATCACCCCAGAAGAGGCCCGCAAGATCACGCTGCGCGCGCAGGGCTTCCTCGGCGCGGCGGCATCGGGGCCACGGGATCCGGGCGCCAGGGGCAACAGGGTGGGTGCCATGCTCCGCCGGGTCGGCGCGGTGCAACTGGACACGATCAGCGTGCTCGCGCGATCGCACGAACTGGTCGCGTATGCCAGGCTCGGGCCGGTCAGCCGATATCAGATCGAGCAGGCGTACTGGCACGCCGGCCGGCCGACCGCGTTCGAGTACTGGGCGCACGCGGCCTGCGTGCTGCCCATCGAGCAGTGGCCTTACTTCGCCTTCCGGCGCCGCGCGCTGCGGGTCAGGGGGATGCGCTGGCATCAGAGCCACTCGGAGACCTGTGAGAAGGTCCTGGCCAGGCTGCGGGCCGAGGGTCCGCTGACGGCGACGCAGCTGGGCGGGGCAAAGGCGGGCGGACCGTGGTGGGACTGGTCGGACGTCAAGATCGCGGTGGAGTGGCTGCTCGATACGGGCGACGTCACGTGCGTTCGGCGGACGGGCTGGCGGCGCGTCTATGACCTGCCCGAGCGGGTCCTGCCCGGCGACTTGCTGAACGCGGAGCCCTCCGACGCCGAGTGCATCGCATACCTGGCCGGGGTAACCGCGCGCGCACTCGGCGTGGTCACGCACGCCGACCTGGTCGACTACCACCGGCTCAACTTCATGACCACCGAGACGGGCCAGCACACGCGCCTGGTCGCAGACGCCGCGCTGGCGGCCGGGCTGACGCCGGTTGCGATCGCCGGACCCAGCGTTGAGGGACGCGCGGGCGGCGCGGGACGCGGTGGCGCGCCGGGGCGCGGTGGCCCGGGTCGACCGGTCGCAGCCTGGGCTGACCCGGCCGCGCTTACCGACGTGGACCGGCGCGGGCGGCACCGGGTCACGCTGCTCTCGCCGTTCGACTCGCTGATCTGGGATCGGAAACGGACGCTGCGGATGTTCGGCTTCGAGCACAGCCTCGAGGCCTACGTGCCGAAGCACAAGCGGATCCACGGCTACTACACGATGCCGCTGCTCGCGGGCGGGCGGCTGGCCGGCCGGGTCGATCCGGCCCGCGAGGGCACGACCTTCATCGGGCGGCAGGTCTCGCTGGAGAGTGCCGCCGCGGCCGGGCCGATGGCCCTGGCCCTGCGCGAGGCGGCCAGCTGGGTGGGCTGCGACGACGTCCGCGTCGAGCGGGTCGAGCCGCCGCAGCACGCCGCGCGCCTGGCCGCCGCCCTGGCAAAAGGCAGCAGCGACTCCTGAGACTCTGTGTGACGCGTGCGATCGGCCCGTGCCGTGCGGATACGGCGTGGATGCCACAGCCACGTCGCTCTATATGCGTGGTAGGCACATCCACGCCGAATGGCTCGGGGGCGGATGGGATTGGTGTGAATAACGTGGCTGACGTGAGTGTGAGGGTGCCTCTCGCGGACAAGGTCGCGGGGCGGAACTGGTTCACGGGTCGGAACTGGTTCACGGGTCGGAAGGGAGGAACGGACTTGCGGGGCGGAAGAGGGGGAACGGGCTGGCGGGGCAGAGCAGTTTCGCGGGGGCGGAGGGGGCTCCGGCGCGGAAGGCGCGGAGGGGGAGGAACGGGCCGGGGAGGGGAACGGGCCGGGGGGAGGAACGGGCAGGGGGTGTCTGTGGGACGGGTGGGGGCGGTTAGGAGAACTCGATCAGTTTTTGGCGGACGGCGATCATCACGGCTTCCATCCGGGAGTGGATCTGCAGCTTCTCCAGGATGTTCCTGACGTGGTTCTTGACGGTGTTCTCGGAGATGAACAGCTCCTTGGCGATGTCGCGGTTGTTCATGCCGCGGGCGACCAGCTTGAGCACCTCCATCTCCCGGTCGGTGAGCTTGGGCGCGGCGACGTGCTGGGCCCGCTCTTCCTCGGCGTCGCGCTTGGCCAAGGTGGCGAACTCGGTGAGGAGCTTGCCCGCCATCGACGGGTTGATCAGCGACTGGCCGCCGTGCACCGCCCGGACCGCCTCGGCCACCTCGTCCAGCGGTATGTCCTTGAGCAGGTAGCCGCTCGCGCCCGCCCTGATCGCCTCGAAGAGGTCCTCCTCCTCGTCGCTGATCGTCAGCATCACGATCTTCGCGCTCGGCGCGACCTCCTTGGTCGCCCGGCAGGCCTCGATGCCGCTGCTCTTGGGCATCCGGATGTCCATCAGCACGACGTCGGGCAGCGCCTCGCCGGCGACGGCGACGGCCTCGGTGCCGTCGCTGGCCTGTCCGACCAGGTCGATGTCGTCCTCCTCGTCGAGGACCATCTCCAGGCCGCGCCGGAACAGGGCATGATCATCCGCGATCAGCACCCGGATCGGATCGAGGCGCCTGTCCCCATCCGGCCGCGCGGCGGCGCTCACCGCCTTGTCGCCCATGGCGCTCACTTCGTTGCCTCCTCGAGGACCTTCGCCCGCGTCCGCTCACGAGGCAGCCTTGCTGACCTGGATCGGCACGAACGTCATGTGACTCCGACTCTGGCCGACCCGGGGCCGCGATGCAAGCGAGACGAAGCGTACCCGGCCCCGGGGGCCGAACGGGATCGGCCAGGATCTACTCCTCGACCAGCCGGATCACCCCGTAGTCGTAGCCGCGGCGACGGTAGACGACGCTGAACCGGTCGCAGTCGCTGTCGTGGAACAGGTAGAAGTCGTGGCCGACGAGTTCCATCGCGAACAGGGCCTGGTCGATGGTCATCGGCCTGGCGGCGTGGACCTTCTCGCGCACCAGCAGCGGGCCGTCCCCCTCCATCTGGATCGGGACCAGTCCCGGGTCCGAATCGGTCATGACGGCCTGGTCGTCAGGCGCGGCCGCGCCATGGCCGTTGGCCGAGGGGACCGAGCGAGCCGAGGGGGCCGAGTGACCCAAGGAACCC
>JASHTQ010000344.1 GCA_030040475.1 Streptosporangiaceae bacterium | reverse complement strand
GTGCTCGACGCGATCAGGCAGTTCAACGACGCGGCCGTGGCCGCGGGCGTGGTGATCGTCGTCGCGAGCGGCGACGCGGGCTCGGCCAACACCATAGACTCGCCCGCCACCGACCCGAACGTCATCTCGGTCGGCGCCTCGACGCAGTTCCAGACGGACGCCCAGACCAATGACGACGCCGCCCGCTACTTCGCGACGACCGGCTGGCTCAGCGACAACATCAGCTCGCCGAGCTCGGCCGGGTTCGACCAGGCAGGCGGCACGGTCGACCTGGTGGCGCCCGGCGACACGACCTTCGCCTCCTGCGACGCAAGCTCGGATTACTACGGGTGCGTCAACGACCTCGGCAAGCCCTCCGACATCGAGGAGGCCGGCGGCACCAACGAGTCCGCTTCATTCGTGGCGGGCGCCGCGGCCCTGGTCATCCAGGCATACCGGAAGACCCACGGCAACGCCACCCCGTCGCCCGCGCTGGTCAAGCAGATCCTGCTCAGCACCGCCACCGACCTCGGCGCGCCGGCCACCGAGCAGGGCGCAGGCCTGCTGAACAGCTACGACGCCGTCCAGCTCGCCGAGTCCATCGACGCCCGGCCGACCGGCGAGAGCCTGCTGCTGTCCGCCGGCCAGCTGAACGCGTCCGGTGCCGTCGGCAGCAGCCAGAGCTGGCCGGTGACGATCACCAACACCGGCGAGCTGCCGCAGGTCGTCCGGCTAACCGGCCGCGCCCTGGGCCCGGCCCAGGACGTCGGGTCCGGCAGCGTCACACTGACCGACGGCAGCAGCCCCACGTTCGAAAACGCCGCGGGGAAGCAGGAGAACTACGGCGTGTTCCACTTCACCGTCGCGCCCGGGCAGGACCGGCTGACCGCCGCGATCGCCTGGCCGGGTAACCCGACCTACTGCCTGACGCAGGAGTGCAGCGCCGGGCAGAACTCCGAGGTCCGGCTGATCCTGGTCGACCCGCTCGGCCGGCTCGCCGCGGACTCGATACCGCAGGGTCCGGGGAACTACGGCAGCGCGGAGGTGCGCAGCCCGGCCGCCGGCGTGTGGACCGGCATCGTCGAAGGTGCCCAGGCCAGCGCGGGCGGAACGAACGGGGCCGTCTCCTGGCAGGCGGCCACCCAAAAGTTCACCACGTTCGGCTCGGTCTCGCCGGACGACGTCGTGCTGGCCGGGGGCCAGAGCAAGACCGTGACGGTCAGCGCCACGATCCCGTCGGCCGGTGACACCTCCGGGTCGGTCGTGGTCAGCTCCGGCCTCGGCATCCTCGACGTCCCGGCCGGCAGCACCACCTCCATCCCGGTGACGCTGCGCGGCCTGGTGAACGTGTCCAGCGGCAGCGGCACGTTCAGCGGCGCGGTGACCGGCGGCAACGGGCAGCCGCCCGGCGTGGGGCAGGTGCAGTACTACCAGTTCGACGTCCCGTCGGGGATCCAGAACATCACCGCCGACGTGACGCTGGCCAACGACGCCAACGACCCGGTGGGCACCTACCTGATCAGCCCGGACGGCGACACGCTCGGCTACGGGCAGAACAGCCTGAACGGCACGCAGGGCCTGTCGGCGACCGCTTTCACGCTGGACCCGGCGCCCGGCACCTGGACGCTCGCCGTTGACTTCGCCGAGCCGGTGGAGGGAAACGAGCTGTCCGACGCGTTCACCGGGAGCATCGAGTTCAACGGGGTCCACGCCAGCGCGGCCGGGCTGCCCGACAGCGCGAGCACGACGCTGGCGAGCGGCATTCCGGTGACCGTCCCTGTGTCGGTCACGAACAACGGCGCCGCGCCCGAGCTCGTGTTCATCGATCCCCGGCTCACCACCACGAAGGCCTACACGCTCGCCCCGGTCTCGCCGTCGACGCTGACCGTGCCGCTGCCGAACAACGGCAGCTACCCGACCGTGCTGGTGCCCACGCAGACCTCGAGCGTGTCGGTGTCTCAGACCTCGAGCCCGCCCGCCATGTTCGATTTCTCCCCGCTGAATGGCGACCCGGTCATCGCAAGCGCGAGCCCAGGCGCCGGCCAGCTGTGCGCGGACCCCGCGCAGGCGACCTACGCCCCGTCCGGCGGCGTGGTCACGCCTGGCGAGTGGCAGGTCCAGCCCACCCAGTGCGGGCCGTACTCGACCGTGGCGCCCCCGGGCACGGCCACGACGGCGTGGACCATCGAGGCCAGGGCGTTCGACACGGCGGTGAGCAGCGCGACCGGCGACGTGTGGCTGCAGGCCATCAACCCGTCGTCGTCCGCCACGCCGGTCGAGATCAACCCGGGCCAGACCGCCACGATCAACGTGACGATCGTGCCGAACGCCTCGGCCGGCACCGTGGTCAGCGGCGACCTGTACGTCGACACCTTCGACGACAGCGTCCCGCCGTACGGCCAGTCGAGCGGTGACCAGATGGCCGCCCTGCCCTACGAGTACACGGTCGGCGACTAGCCGCGGCCGATAGCGACAGCCCCGGGGTCCGTGCCAACCCGGGGCTGCCGCAGCTCGTGTTCGGCTCAGCAGAACAGCTTCTCGCTTGGCATGCAGTTCCCTGGCCCGCCCTGATCCCGCGGGCTTCCTGGCAATAGGCTGACCAGCCGCTCCCGCATCATCCGCAGCCGCAGCTCGTGCAGGCTCGCGTTGAACGGAAACCGCGCGGCCGGCGCGGGCAGCAGCCGGTAGACCGACGCGACGATCCTGATCACCAGGTCGAACTGCCGCTGGTCGTCCTCGGTCCAGGGCAGCTGCATCTGCTCGCGGAACGCAGGCGGAAGGAACCCGGTGGTCAGGAACCGGTTCGCCGGCCCGAGCGCGACGCCGAACGGCCGTGGCAGATAGTCCAGCATCATGACCCGGCCCAGGTAGTCCCTGACCGGCGGGTCGATCCGGACCCCTGCCACGGCCGAGTCCCAGTACCGGTCGAACGCGGCACGGCCGGCCGGCCACATGTGCTCGGGCAGCTGCAAGGTGGTGCCGAGTCGGCCGCATTCGCGGTAGATGGCGTCGGCCGTGGCGTCGTCGAGCGGCCCGTGCAGCAGGGTGTAAACGTCCATCCCGCCGCGGTACAGGCACGCGGCCACCCACAGCTGCAGCCGCGGGTCGAACGCGCTGTACCTGACCGGGCTGTCCGCCCCGGACCGGACCTGGGCGTGCGCGCGGTTCACCTGCCGCCTGAGGTACGCGCGCTCCCCGTCGGTGCCCATCAGCGCCACCGACAGGTACGTGATCGTGTTCCGCACCCGCCGGAACGGATGCCGCATCACCCCGCTGCCCTCCAAAACACCGTAACCGACCCCGGGCCGCGCGAGCTGCATGACCGCGTTAGCCGTACTGGCCAGCAGCCCGCACATCGGCAGCATTACGTACCGGCCCGCGCGAGAATTGACTACGCGCCCCCCAGGCCCGACTCCCCGGCCCCCGCCGCGCAGCCGCCCCGCCGTATCGTCATTCATTTTCAGCCGAACGAGCCGTGGTAACACTCCCCGGCCACCGTGACGCGGACCGACCCGAGCGCGCTTCCGCGGTGACATCGCGTCGCCCGCGTTATCGTGCGGGCATGAGATCCGAGGGACCAGGAGCCTGGCGGCTAGAGGTATTTGCCGATTACTTTCAGTTCCGACGATCCGGGCAAGGGACGGACGTGGGCTGGCTAAGAGCCGGCTTATGTCGGCCAGCGGATCCCCGCGCTCGGCCGTCCCGGTGCCGGCGCCGGTCCTGGCGCTGGCCGGCGGCCGCGCCGTGCTGCCCGTCTGGGTGAACGAACTGGGCGGCATCACGTTCGCGATCGGCGCGCGCGGCCGGCGGCGGTTCGTGAAGTGGGCTCCGGCCGGCAGCGGCCTCGACCTGGCGGCCGAGGCCGCCCGGCTGCGCTGGGCCGCCCCGCGGATCCCGGTCCCGGCGCTGCTCGGCCAGGGCAGCGACGAGGCCGGATCGTGGATCATCACCCGCGCCCTGCCGGGGCAGATGGCCGTGGCCGGCCGGTGGAAGGCCGAGCCGCGCACCGCCGTGACCGCGATCGGCCGGGGCCTGCGCGCCCTGCACGACGCGCTGCCGGTACGGGACTGCCCGTTTTCGTGGAGCGCCGGAGACCGGCTGGCCGACGCGCGCCGCCGCGCGCGGGAGGGCCTGCTCGATCCGGCCCGGTGGCACCCCGAGCACCGGCACCTGAGCGTGCCGCGGGCGCTGGACCTGCTCGCCGCGATCCCGCCGGCCGATCTGCTTGTCGTCTGCCATGGTGACGCCTGCGCGCCCAATACGCTGCTGACCGACGACGGCCGCTGGTCCGGTCACGTCGACCTGGGTGACCTCGGCGTTGCCGACCGGTGGGCGGACCTGGCCGTCGCCACCTGGAGCACGACCTGGAACTACGGGCCAGGCTGGGAAGCTCCCCTGCTCGAGGCCTACGGCGTGGCTCCCGACCCCGGCCGGACGAGCTACTACCGGCTGCTGTGGGACCTCGGCCCATGATGGACTCAAGCCATGCCGATCCCGCGCTTCCCGCATTCCTGGCCCGGCCACCAGGCGCACCGGTCTATCACGGCTTCCCTGTCATTGCCGGCGCGCAGGCCGGCGGCTTCCGCCTCGGCATGATCACCGATTTCCTCTCCGAGCCCGCCGCAGAAGGCGATGCCTATGTCATTGCCCCGGACGGAAGCCGCGCCGGACTGGTCTGGCAGTCCGGCTGTGACCCCTATTTCGAGGAAGTCCTGCCGCCCGGCGAAACCCGGTGGGGTGTCTGGGCAGTAGGCCTGCCGCTGCCGATGACCACCGCGCAGGAGGCCCGCCGCTAATTCGTGTGGTCACTGAGATCAGCCGCCGTCCCTTTTTTGCGATGTGGATGTCCCATTCACGTAGCTCTATATACATGGCGGTGGCATTCACGCCTTAATAATCTCCTGGTACTGCTGGCGTGACGGAATGGCTTATTTAATGCTCGCGTGAATGCGTCCTGCCGGACCACGAGCCGGCGATACATTCAGCGCGCCCTTACCCTGATACCTGAGTGAATCATCGGGCCGTAATGGCCACAGTGAAATCCGCGGCAGCCGTCCTGTTCGGCTCCGGGCCGGCGCGGACCCTCGAGGCCGGCCTGACCGTGATGCTGGAGCGGCACCGCGACGAGATCGAACTGTGTGCCCGTGCCGCCGCTGGCGGAGCCTCCGGCCACGAAGTCCTAGCCGTCGACGTTGAGTCCGCCGAGCGTATTGGTCGGCATATCCATCGCTTCTAGCAGTGACTTCAGTTCGTCGCGCTCATCCGGGGTTACGCACGCCTGGGTCAGGGCGAGGCCGGCGACAAGCAGGTCAACCAGTTCCTGCCACTCGCCACCTGCGGTTGGCCTGCAACACGGGATGGCGTGCGACGTCCAGGATGTGCGCGATACGTTCCGGAAGGAGGCG
>JASHTQ010000343.1 GCA_030040475.1 Streptosporangiaceae bacterium | reverse complement strand
TCACCGTCGCCGCCGCTGGCCAGGGTGCGCCCGTCCGGGCTGAACGCGACGAGCGTGTACCCGTAGCCGGCCGAGGGCTGGATGAGGCCCTTCCCGTCGCCGAAATTGAGGTAGTTGTCGTTGTCCCCGGCGACCAGCAGGCGCCCGTCGGGGCTGAAGGCCAGCGAGCTGACCTCATGCCGCGTGTGGAGGGGGTTGCCCAGGGCGGCAGGACGGGCGGGATCGGAGGCGTCCCACAGCCGGATCGTGGTGTCGCCGCTTCCGCTGGCCAGGATGCGCCCGTCGGGACTGAACGTCACCGACGTGACTACGGCACCGCTCGACAGCGCGTTCGAGGGACCTGCGCCATCGAGGAACGCCAGCACCTGGTCCGACCCCGTGCTGGTCAGCGCCAGTGCCCTAGGGGCCCACAGGGGGAGGTGCCGATGAGGATGGCCGGCGGCAGGGCGTACCTCAGCACCTCGCGGCGGGACGGGCCGCCGCCGCCCAGGGCCGCCGGGCGCCGGCTGCTGCCTTCAGGACCGTCAAGGAACAGCAGGTCACCGTCGTGCTCGCGCCGTATCCGCTGGCACGTCCAGACGTTAATGCCGGTGACCGACACCGGGCCGGCGGACGTCGCCAGCAGCCTGACAATTTCCGGCACCCCCGACTCGGAATGGCTGCCTGAGGACAACGCGAGGTAAGCGAGCGTCCACGACACTCCGGTGGAGACGAATGGCGCGAGCAGCGGATGGGCGTCGTCGCCCCGGAAGACGTCGGTGGCGGCCAGGTAGATGACCTTGAGAAGCAAGACCCACACGAAGACGATCGGAATAATTAGCGCGAGCGCCGAGTAGTCGTTGAGGTCCGCCAGCCAGTCCGCTGGCTTGGCGGCAAGCAAGAACAGGCCGGCGAACAGCGCGACGGCCGCGACCGGCCAGCGCAGCCGCAGCAACAGCCCGGGCAGGGCATCCAGCCGCGTTATGGAGATCATCAGCAGTGCGAACAGGACGATCCATGCTGCCAGCAGGAAGACGGCATTAACTATTGAGGTCTGCCAGGAATTAGCGAACCTCAGCATCGTCCCGACGCCGGGCCAGAGGCGGCCGGTGGTCTGGACGAGCTCCTGGACCCCGCTTATGTATCCCGGATAGGCATATGCGACATAGGCGAGCGCGATGAGCCCGATAAGGCCTCGTCCCTGGGCTACGCGCCTAGCCTGCCCGTCACGCTCGCCGCCATCGAAATATCCCCGCGCCTCGAAGAGAAAATTAGGCAGCCGCCACAACACATGCCACCATACGTACTCATCGTTCTTGTTCTTAAGGCTGCCATACCGATTGCGCTCCGCCACAGAGCCCCCCACCCACGGCCCCGACCCTGCGCCAAGCATAACCGGTATCACATCGATATCGGTTAGATTCATCCCGGACGATAAACCGAGAATGCCGCGGGGTGCCGATGAAGATCGCCCGTGCGTGCTGCCCTTCCCGCCCTGCGAGGCGAGCCCGGGCACTACGCGCCACTGCTGTTGGCGGGAACAGCATCCGGGCTCGGGAAGGTGGCGGTCGAGCCGAGCGTCACGTTCACTTCCCGGATGAGCCGGCGGGTCTTGTGTTCCAGCGACCGCAGGCCCGCGGCGCCGAAGCCCGCTACGCAGGCGACGAGGGCAAGCGAACCCAGCACGGCCGCCAGTCCCTGGAGGCGGCCGGAGGCTAGCAGGGCGGCGCCGCCCGCCACCATGGACACGGAGATCAGGCCGCCCGCGCCGGCGATCAGGCACCAGACTGCCCGCTTGCCCCCTTGCATCCCGACGCTAGCCGTCAGCGTGGTCCCTCCCCCGGCAGCCGGTTCCAGCCGGCCGTCCAGCCACGGCCTGAAACCGTTCCTTCCGCCCTCGAACAGGGTTACCGAGAGAAGCCATGAGCCAGCATCTCCCCGGAAGCGCGGCTCGGCGCGCCCGGCGGTGCTCGGGTCCAGATACCAGGAAGCCGACCCGCGCCGGGTGGTTACCGCGGCCAGCCGGCGGCGGCACTCGCTGACCGGATACGGAGACGACAGCACCACCGAGCGAGGACGGAAGCCGGCCAGCCGGCCCCGCCCGCCACTAGCCGAACCGCGCATCCGCATCTCGAACCCCCGCGCCCGACACCTGCACGCAGGTGTCCGACCTGGAGCGTCGCCATTGGAGCCCGCCTGCTGACGGTTATGCCAGGATAGGCTCACTCTGTTCGGGATGCGCGGCCATCTCCGCCGGCAAGCGTCGTCCCCGGCAGCGTTCGGTGGCGCGGCCAGGTGACGTAGGGATCCACGGCCCCGTCCCGGCCCCGTGGAGCGATCACTCATAGCCGCTGGCGGCGACCAGCAGCAGCGCGACCAAGTGCCAGTCCGGCTGATCCGGTATGGCCTCATCGCGGTTGTGAAAATAACCGTCCAGGTCGCGCAGGTAACCGGCCATCGCCTCGAGGAAACGCTCCAGAGTGGCGTTTTCCCACTCCAGTACGCCCGATTCGACGAAGTCGGAATGCATCTGCCCGACGACGCGGCGCAGGTCGTCACGGGTGGCGACCGTCTCAAGATCGCCAACTCGCGCGGCCCGGCCGGTGGAATAGCCGCTGACGGGCTCGACGTGCCTGAAGGCCGCAGCGCGTTCGTCGGCGCGGAGCTCACGCCGCAGCTGGATGAACACGGGACCGCCGGAGGTACCGAGCTGCCATGAATCGGACTGATCAAGGTCGTGGTCCGCGAACCGGCGCAGCAACTCCAGCAGCTGCCGCCACTCGAACTCGCTCAGGCCAGCACTCATGAGCTGCATCATGCCGCACCACCGATCCGTGACCTCGCCGGGATGACTGCGCGTTGTCGTTCAGGCGTGCGACGATTTCGGAAACTCGGCAGCGAGCGGAGGGCGCACGAAGCGCGCGCACCGCTCGTCGGCGCGGGACCACGATTGCCTGCTTCGCTGCAGCGACGGCTCAGGTCGCTGAGGCCAGGGTGGCGGCGACGGCTTCGGGATCTGCGCAGCCGACGATCCACTCATCCCACGGGGCACCCTCCAGGCGCACCCTCACGCCGCGAGGCGTGTCGCGATGGACCGCGATGAACACCTTCTCGCCATGGCCGCGGACAGTAGCCACAGCGGCGATGCCGGGCACGCGCATCCCGACCTTGAACCCGACCTCGATCCCGGTCCAGCCGTGGGCGTCGTCGAGTACCTCGACGCCGCGAACCGCCGACAGCGGCACACGAAGATCGCCGTGAACCGCCTCGGCCTTCTCCGCAGGCGATAGGTGAAGCACCAGCTCGCCGCCTTCCAGCCGCAGTTCTGCCACGTCAGACTCCTCGCGTCCGGGGTATCCAGAATATGACAGAGCTCCCCGCGCAACACGAGTGCCCCTCCGCCCCCGTACCGAGCCGGCCGGAACGCGCACGGGGCTCGTGACGCACACGCCCCGCACCACGGGGCCGATGCCACCCGCACCCGCCCGGAGAAGCACGCCCGATTGGGGCTCGTGGGTCACGAGCCCCGCCTACCGGGGCTTGTGGCACACGCACCCCACGACAGGACCGGCGATCGGGGCTTGCGGCACACGCACCTCATGAGAAGCGGCCCCGCGGAATGAGAAGGGACCCTGCGGACGCCGATCCTGCCCGCGGGATGACCACCTAGGCCACGGTGAGCGTGTGAACGCCTCACCCGGAGTCACAGCCGTCGCGGAACGCCGCCAGCACCACGCCAGGCCCGTGGTTCTCCGGTTACCGTGGTCGATCCGGGCTACGTGGTAGATCCGGTGCGCGGGTGGGCACTTCGAAATGAGCCGAGTTTCCGGCGGGTCGCGCTCGCGGGTCGCCAGTCAAGGCGAGATGACCGGTTCGTCCCTGTTCGCGTCCTATCCGGGGCTCCGCGCACCTCCGCGGTCCTGCCCGCCGGGCCCGTGCCAACCGCCACATCCTTACATCGTGGCGGTTACAACCGCTACACCCTTACATCGTTGCGGCCGAGCCTGGTGACCGAGTGGCCGCAGTGGCTGCAGGTGCTGCAGGGACGGCGGGCGCGGCCGGATCGCCGCGGACGGGCACCGGGCCACATCCAAGACCGCGACACGCACAAACGCACGTTACTTTGGAAGGCTCACGGAGTGCCCACGATCGACCCCGGAGCCCGGATCCACGCAACTCGATGCCCGTAAGCGGAATTAGCCATCGTCACCCTGGGGGTGTGGTCGCATCGGCGAGAAAATCGGGGCCGGGTGCGGCGCCGTATCCGGCTGGGGTCTTGGGCCCTGTGGTGGTGCTGTGGCTGCGGGTGGGTTGCGGTCCGGGATGATGATGCGGGCTGCCCGTGATGCCCGTGCTTCCTTGGGATAGGAGCCCGGGAATTAGCCTGGCGCTGGGATCCGGACCCCGGAGGGTCGCTTCGTGTTGCCTTGAGCACGCTGGTCAGACTTCGCGTTCACGCTGACCTGGATCCCCGGGCAGCCCACTGATCATCCGATCGTCTCCAGCATAGGAGGGTGCGGTGCGCAAGCCGCAGGTGATCCCGGATGAGGATCACGAGATCATGTATGAGCGGGTGGCCGCGGTCGATGTGGCCAAGGCGTCCGGAGTGGTGTGCCTGCGGATTCCGGATCCGGCACGGCCGGGCCGGTACGCCAACCAGATCTGGGATAACGTGCCCGCGACCCGGGCCCGGGTCGCGGAGGCGGGCCGGGAGCTGCTCCGGCACCGGGTGCAGATGGTGACGCTGGAGTCCACGTCCGATTACTGGCGGATCTGGTATTACGTGCTGGAAAGCATCGGCCTGGCGGTCCAGCTGGTCTCCGCATCGCAGGCCCGGAACCTCAAAGGACGGCCGAAGACGGACCGGCTGGACGCGATGTGGCTGGCCCGGCTGACCCAGTGGGGCATGCTGCGGCCCAGTTTCGTGCCGCCGGCCGCGATCCGGGCGGTGCGGGACTTTACCCGGGCCCGGACCGACCTGGTCCGGGAGCGGACCCGGTGCCTGCAGCGGCTGGAAAAGCTGCTGGAAGACGCCATGATCAAGATCACCTCGGTGACCGCAGGCGGGCTGAAGGCCAAGTCGGCGGTGGCGATGGTGCAGGCGCTGATCGCCGGGGAACGCGACCCGCGCGTGCTCGCCGAGCTGGCCATGGGGCGGCTGCGGGCCAAGCGGGACCAGCTCGCCGAGGCGCTGGACGGCATGTTCGACTCCCACCACGGGATGATCGCCCGGGCGCTGCTGGACCAGGTGGCGTTCCTGGACCAGCAGATCGCCGCGATGGAGAACCAGGCGATCGCGGCGCTGGCCCGGGCGGAGGAGTCGTGGGGGGTCGAAGTGACCGGGGAAACAGGACCCGGCTGCGGTGTCACCCCGGACGCCCAGGTGCTGGCCGCCGCCTGCCGGCTGGCCGAGATCCCCGGCATCAGCGTATGGCTGGCTATCGTGATCATCGCCGAGATCGGCCTGAACATGACCGTGTTCCCGACCTCGGCGCACCTGGTTTCCTGGATCGGGCTGTGCCGGTCCGCGGCCCAGTCCGGCACCCGGCACGGCAAGGGCAGGCAGAAGAAAGGCAACAGCTACGCCCGCGCCGCCGCGGGGCAGGCCGCCCTCGGCGCCGCCGGCACCGCCACCTTCCTCGGCGAACGCTACCGGCGCATCGCCCGCCGCCGCGGCAAGGCCATCGCGCAGGCCGCCGTCGCCCGCTCCACCATGATCATCGTCTGGCACCTGCTGTCCGACCCCGCCGCCCGCTACCGCGACCTCGGCCCGGACTGGCACGCCCGCCACATCAACCGGGACAAGAAGATCCGCAACCACATCCGGCAACTGGAAGCCCTCGGTCTCACCGTCACCGTCACCGCCGGCGAGCAGGCCGCCTAGCCGCTACCCGTACACCGCCCTAACGTCCTGACCAGGCCCGGACCAGCTAACCGCTCCGGGTCAGCTACAGCACGTCCTCAAACAGGTCCGCTGCCGCGCTGCGGCTGACATCGATTTTCTTGGTCAGGGGCAAAGGCCCTATCGCGAAGGCGCATCTAGGTCAGCTGGTGACGTCGGCGGTGGTGAAGCGCGCCCAGGCGAAGGAGCAGAACAAGACCGTGTAGACGGCGAACGAGAGCAGGCCCTTGAGCAGGGTCGAGGTGTCGATCGGGGCGCGCAGCAGCGAGTCGAAGGACAGCCACCAGTGCGTCGGCAGGTACGGCCCGACCGCGGCGAGCTGCGGCACGCTGTCGATGACCTCGCTGGTCACTACGAGGATCGCGATTGCGGCGATGGCGCCGATCGCATGCTCGGTCAGGGTCGAGATGGCCAGCCCGACCGCGCCGAGCGCGGCCATCGCGGCGGCGACGTACAGGGTGACGAGCAGCAGCCGGAACAACCCGGCGGCGAGCGAGACGGTATCCCCGGACAGCAGGGTCACAGGTCCGATGGGGAACAGCGCCGTGCCGACGACGAGGGCCACCGCCGACACGATGAACGTCGCGCAGAGGCCGAACGTCACGATCGCGGCGAGCTTCACCGCCAGCAGCCGGGTCCGGCCGACCGGCACCGCGAGCAGGTAGCGCAGCGTGCCGTAGCCGGCCTCGCCGGCCACCGAATCCCCGGCCACGACCGCTACCACCACCGGCAGGACCAGGATCAGCAAGCTGCTCAGCGCGATGAAGGTGAGGAACACGCCGTTGCCGGCGAGCTGGTTGAAGAAGGCGACGCCCGCGCCGTTCCCGCCGCCCTGCGGATGCGGCGCGGCAAGGCGCAGGGCGATGCCTATGACGACGGGAAAGACGGCCGTCACCACGAGCAGCAGCAGGTTACGCCGCCGCCCGAAGACCAGCCGCAGCTCCGAGCGGAACAGCCGACCCCAGGCTCGCCCGTTACGTGTGGGAGAACCGCTATTTGCCGGGTCAGGGGATGCATTGGGTGCGATGCCGACGACGAGCGCGTGCGCGGCGGCGGGGGTCGGCGGGGCTGCCGGGTCAGGCGCCGACATCGAAGCCTTCGCCGGTTAGGCCGACGAACAGGTCTTCCAGGCTGGGTGAGGTGACCGCGAAGCCGCGGACGCCGATGCCGGCCCGGACGAGTTCGGCGCAGACGTGCTCGGGGGATTCGTCGCCGATCACGGCGGACGCCTCGGTCGCGGCGGCCAGCGGGTCGGCGAGGCCGAGGCCGGCCAGGACCCTGGCCGCCGCCTCGGGTTCGGCGGTCTGCACGGTGACCCGGGCGGACCCGGTCCGGCGCAGCTCGGGCAGCGAGCCGGAGAAGACCAGGCGCCCCGTCCGCATCACGCCGACGTGCGTGCAGATCTGCTCGACCTCGGCGAGCAGGTGCGAGGAGACGAACACGGTGGTCCCGTCGGCGGCGATCTGCCTGACCAGCGTCCGGACCTCCCTGGTGCCCTGCGGGTCCAGGCCGTTGGTCGGCTCGTCCAGGATGATCAGCTCGCGGGGGCGGAGCAGGCTGGCCGCGATGGCCAGCCGCTGCTTCATGCCGAGCGAGTAGTTGCGGTAGCGCTTCTTGGCCGCCGCGAGCAGGCCCACCCGGTCGAGCGCCGCGTCGATACGGGCCGGCGCCGTGGCCGGGTCGGCGGTCCGGTCCGCGGCGTCGCAGCGGGCCAGGTTGTCGGCGCCGGTCAGGAACGGATAGAAGGCCGGGCCCTCGACGAGCGAGCCGACCCGGTGCAGCACCCGGGTCGCCCCGTCCGGCATCGGCACGCCGAGCAGGGCGGCGCTGCCGCTGGTCGGGAACGCCAGGCCGAGCAGCATCCTGATCGTGGTGGTCTTGCCGGAGCCGTTCGGCCCGAGGAAACCGTAGACCGAACCGGCCGGGACGGCCAGGTCGAGGTTGTCGACGGCTAGCTGGCCACCGCGGAACCGCTTGGTAAGACCGCTGGTCGAGATGGCGGTCAAGGCGCCGCGGCGGGGAGCGCCCCCAGCTGGTGCCCGTCCTGGCCGGCCGCGGCGTACAGCACGCTGGGCTGGACCGCGCCGATGAACACGGTCCCGCCGGTGGTGATCAGCATCGAGACCAGGCTGGTGCGCAGCAGCCTGCCGGTGCCCCAGGTGCCGTGTACGTACGTCGCCGAGCCGAGCAGCGCCTGCAGCGCGGCGGCGTCCTCACCGCTCCCCTGGTTCAGCTGCGCGGGCGAGCCGGAGAGCAGCCCGGCCGACGGCATCGCCAGCACGGTCAGCCAGCCCGATCCGATCGTGGTGGCGTCGCCCTGCCCTGTCCCCTGCTGGCCGCCCTGGCCTGGGCCGACCGTGGTGACCTGCGCGCCGGGCGGGGGCGTGAAGCTCGTGTCCGCGGCAGACGGCGCGCCGAAGCTGATGGCGGTGTAGCCGACGCTGATCGCGGGGCTTGCCGCGCCGCGGGCGAAGACCTCCAGCCGCAGCGGCACGCTGTTGCCCGCGTCGATGGCGATCCGCACCTGGCCGATCAGCGAGCGCGAGTCCTTGGGCGCGAGCACGAGCTCGTAGGCCGGCTGGCCGGCGACGGTGACGTTGCTGTCGACGCTTACCGTGGTGATCGGCCCTGCCATGGTCAGCGCCTGCTGCGCGGCCTGCTGCGGGGTCAGCGCCGAGGGCTGCGGGCTCGGCGTCCCGGCGGCGGGCACGGTGAACCTGGTCACCGCGTTCAGCGTGCTCTGCCAGAGCCAGAGCGTGCTGCCGTCGCGCACCACGTCCGTCTCGCTCAGCGACTGGGGCACCGCCAGCCGGTAACGCTGCGGACTCGCGTACCACACCTGGATCGTGTGCGACCCGGTGAGCAGCGAGGCTATCGAGGTCGGGTCGTCGGTGTCGGGCAGCGCGGGCAGGCCGAGCGAGACGGTCTCGAGGACCGTTCCGGTCAGCGCGGGTGCCTGACCCTGGGCGACCGCCGCGAGCAGCTGGGCCGGGGTGCGCGGCGGGAGGACCGGGGCGGCCTGCGCGACCGAGATCAGCGAGCCTGCCATCACCGCGCCGGTGACGACGAGCGCGCCTACCGGCACGGCCCACCGGACCCGCCTGGACAGTTTCGGTACCGACAGCATGGGGATCACCTGCCATCCGAGCGTACCCCAGCGGGCCGACCGCGGGCCGTGGGCATGCGGGAGCCGGGACCCGGGGGTCAGCGGGAGACGCGGCGCCAGGCGGGGCGGGGAATCAGGCGGAGGGCCACGGACAGGCCGGCCATCCAGCGGGGGATCCAGACGGTCGACCTGGTGCCGCGCAGGGCGGCGGCGGTGGCCTCGCCGACGGCGGCGGGGGTGGCGGGGAAGGGGGCGGGCGGCATGCCCTTGGTCATCCGGCCGGCGACGAAGCCCGGACGGACAAGCAGCACGCGGACGCCGGTGCCGTGCAGCGAGTCGGCGAGGCCGCGGGCGAAGGCGTCCAGGCCCGCCTTGGTCGCGCCGTAGGTGAAGTTGGCCTTGCGCGGGCGGATCGCGGCGACCGAGGACAGCACGACGATCGTGCCGCCGCGCTGGGCACGCATCGCACGGGCCACGGCGAGCAGCGTGGTGACGTGGCCGGTGAAGTTGGCACCGATCATGTCCGCGGCCAGGCGCACGTCGTCGTCCAGGTCCCGCTGCGGGACCAGGACACCGGCCGCCGAGATGACCAGGTCCAGCCGGCCCGCGGCGAACAGGGCGTCCACGAACGCCTGGTGGCCGTCGAAGTCGCGGGCGTCGTACCGGATGGCCCGGATCCGGTAGGGCAGCGCCCGCGCGGCCTGCGCCAGCGCGAGTTCGTCGCGCCCGGCCAGGATCACCTCCGCCGTCGCGGGGGCGGCGAGCGCGGCTAGGATGGCGAGGCCGATCTCGCTGGTGCCGCCGAGCAGCACGATGCGGGGAGCGCGATCCGGTTCCTTCATCGTTCCACCAGTCTGGGCGGCGGCCGAGGCCGGAGCGGAAGGTCTGCGCCGGGTCGGGTTCGGCCCGCGCGCCGCGCCGCTCCTCCGGGTCACCGTACCTCCGGGCGAACGGATCGCGCGGCGGCGCGGCAGCACGCGCGGGGTGACCGGGAACCGGCGGCGAGCGGACAGCCGCCGGCGACCGCCGCCGCGAGGGCGTACCGGTGATCGCGCGCATCGCCTCCCGGGCCCGGCCGCGGTTCCCGGCCGGCGGATCATCCGGCCAGCGTGGCGGTTCCGGGCCGCAGGTTCACCCGGCTAGCGTGACGCAACCGGCGCAAACGACTCGTTGGGTGAGCGTGCGTTGGAGGTGAACCACGGCCCGTTCGGGATAAATCAAGGGGGAAGCGGCTGCGGCGGGAAGGCGGGCGGCGGCGGCGGGCCCGCGCCTACCAGCGGCCCCAGGGCAGGAGGGCGGTGACGGCGACCGCGGCGAACAGGAGGGTCAGGTAGGCGATGGAGAGGTGGAACAGGCGCATCGGGGCGGGTGAGGAGCCGTCCGTGGCGGCCGCGACGCGGGCCTGCAGGCGGTGCGCCTCGAGCAGGAACCAGGCGCCGAGCGCGGCGGCCGCCACGCCGTAGATCCAGCCTGACCACGGGGCCAGGGCCAGCGTCGCGGCCACCATCGCGTAGGAGTACCAGAGGATCTTGCGCGCCACCGTGGCGGGGCTGGCGACGACCGGGAGCATCGGCACGTTGGCGGCCGCGTAGTCCTTCTTGAACTTCATCGCGAGCGCCCAGAAGTGCGGCGGGGTCCACAGGAAGATGACCGCGAACAGCACGACCGCGGGCAGGCTCACCGTGCCGGTGACCGCGGCCCAGCCGACCAGGACGGGGAAGCAGCCCGCCGCGCCGCCGATCACGATGTTGCTCGGGCTGCGCCGCTTGAGCAGCAGCGTGTAGACGAAGATGTAGAACAAGATGGCCGCGTCGGCCAGCGCGGCGGCCAGCCAGTTGGCCATCAGGCCGAGCAGCAGGGTCGCCCCGGCGCCGAGCGCGATGCCCCAGGCCAGCGCCTCCCACGGCTTGATCGTGCCGCGGCCGTTGACCACGAGCGGGCGGCGGGAGGTGCGCTTCATCACCGCGTCGATGTCGCGGTCGATGTAGCAGTTGATCGTGTTCGCGCTGCCCGCGGCCAGCGTGCCGCCGACGAGGGTGGCGAGCACCAGGCGGATCGGCGGCAGGCCGTGCTGGGCGAGCAGCATCGTCGGGACCGTGGTGACAAGCAGCAGCTCGATGATCCGCGGCTTGGTCAGCGCGACGAGCGCGCTGCCGACGACGCGCGGCGAGCGCCTGGGCGGCGGCGAACTCCCGGGGACGGTCGAGCCCGGAGCCGCCGCCGCGGCGAGTGGAATGGCGCTGGGCACGCGCGTCACGCGTCGCCTTCCTGCTCGTCTTCGGGGGCCGGCTCGTCGGCTGCGTGCGTGGCCGGGTCCGGTATCACCTCGCTGGCGTCCGGGAGCGTCTCGGAGGCGTGCGGGGGCTGGCCGGCCGGCACCGAGGTGTCCGCCTCGGTGGCGGGCGCGCTGGCCGGGATCCGGCCGCCGAACCTGATCACGCCGGTCTTGCCCGGTTCCCTGGTGCCGAGCGAGGTCTGGTGGGCCGGCGACAGGTACTTCATCTTCGGCACGCTGTGCGGGTGCCTGAAGATGTACCACAGCGCCAGCGCGGCCACGATGAAGGCGCCGTAGGGCAGCGCGAACGTCTCGATGGTCCCGCCGAAGTACCGGTCGGGACCGGACGAGAGGATCAGTTCACGCACCAGACCCTCCTCTCCTTTAGCGAATCACCTAGCGGAGGTAGAACAGCACCCAGAAGATGAACGTGATCACGGCCAGGTAGTTCCAGACGAACGTGAACGAGCTGAGCGACGCCTGGAACCGCTGGACATTGAACGCCTCACTATAGGTGGGCGGCTGCTCCACGAACGAGATGGCCGGGATCGAGCGCGCCCGCATGAACAATATCTCCAGCCATATCATCGCGCAGAGCCAGATCGTCAGGGCCACCGGGTAGAACCC
>JASHTQ010000342.1 GCA_030040475.1 Streptosporangiaceae bacterium | reverse complement strand
TATAGGGGAAGTACTGTCACACGATCATGCCGGTGCCGGGCAGCAGGGACAGGTGGGGAACGTGGGATGGGCCGGTTCAGCGGCCGCGAACGTTCCCGGTCACGGCACCAGCTACGAGGGCCCGGGTGTCAGCACGATCCTGCCGAACACCTCGCCGGCCTCCATCTTCTGGTGCGCCAGGACGGCTTGCTCCAACGGGAGCCGCTCATGCACCACCGTGCGGAGCTCTCCGCGACTTGCGGCGGCGAACTGCTCGGTCCTGACGGCACGCCGGCCGGCGGCGGGCACGGTCGCGGCGCTGAAGGTACCGAACGACGTCGACTTCTGGAACGCCGCCATCATCGTGGTGCCGAAGTCCGCCGGCGGCTGGCCGCCGACCACGCCGACGACCACCATGCGGCCGTTCGGGTTGAGCCTGGCGAGGAACGAAGGCATGTCCACGCCCGCCACGACGTCGATGATGACGTCGTAGCCCGCCGGAGCGTCCTGGCCTCCCTCGCCGGAGCGGCTCAGCACGTGGGTCGCGCCTAGCTCGCGCAGGCGGTCACCGCGCCGGGTCGAGGATGTCGTCACCGCCACCGCGCCGGCCCCGCCGCGGGCCGCGAGCTGGACCGTCATGATCCCGATGCTGCCGGCCGCGCCGCGCACCAGCACGGACTCGCCGGGAGCGAAGCGGGCACGGGAAAGACCGAAGTGGGCCACCACTCCCGAGCTGCCGAGCGTCACCGCGGCGGCCGCGGACAGGTTCGCGGGCAGGGGAACGATCTCCTCGACCGGGGCGATCGCCTGCTCGACGTAGCCGCCGCCCACGCCGGTGAACGCCCAGACGCGCCGGCCTACCCATGACGCGTCCACGTCGTCGCCGACCGCGGTCACGGTTCCCGCTATCTCGCCGCCAGGGATATGGCCCTCCCTGAAGCCGTAGGCGGCCAGGTCACCGCGCCGGATCACGACATCGACGCCGCCGACGCCGATGGCCTCGGCGGCGACCAGCACCTGCCCGCCGACCGGAGCCGGGGCATCCACGTCGATGACGGCCATGCCCTCGGGACCGCCGAACGCCTGGATCGCGACCGCCTTCAACGCCGCCTCCCTCCTGGAACCGGCCGGAACCGGCCCGGCCCTGCTTTTAGAACTAACCTGATTGAGAAAATAGACAATACGGTGCCCGGTGGTACTGGCCGACCATACTGGGCACCGTGGACCTCTCCGACGGCATCGACTTCGCCCGCGCCCACCGCCGATCCGTGCTGACCGCCATCCGCCGCAACGGCCTTCCCCGGCTGTCGGACGTCGGCCACTACGGCAGCGACGACGTCATCCGCATCTACGGCATGCTCGGCCTCCCCCGGCGCGGCGGGGCCGAAGCGGAGAAGCGCTCGTGACCGGGCGGGTGGACTACGACGAGTTCGGGCTGTTCGGCGAGAACGCAGCCGAGTACGGCCTGCCCTTTGACCGCCCGCCGACGGTGCGGCGGGCCTTCGTCGGGGTGTCAGGCGGCCGGCGGCTGAGCGCGCTGGTGTGGCAGGAGGGGGAGCCGGAGCTGGTCCTGCTGCACGGCGGATCGCAGAACGCCCACACCTGGGACACGGTGGCCATGGCGCTGGGCCGTCCGCTGGTGGCCATCGACCTGCCCGGGCACGGCCACTCCGACGGCCCAGGGGACCGTCAGGAAGGCCAGCTTGATGCCCGCGGCAACGCGGCCGACGTCGCGGTCGCCGTCGGCGAGCTCGCCCCCGCGGCCAAGGCGGTGGTCGGCATGTCGCTGGGCGGGCTCACGACGATCGCGCTGGCCGCCGAGGCGCCGGAGCTGGTCCGCAAGATCGTCCTCGTCGACGTGCTGCCGGGAATTAAGGCGCAGCGGGCGCAGCACATCACCGACTTCGTCACCGGGCCGCCCAGCTTTGCCAGCCTGGATGAGCTGCTGGAGCGGACGGCCCGGTTCAACCCCACCAGGTCCCGGTCCTCGCTGCGGCGGGGCATCTTGCACAACGCCGAGCAGCAGCCCGACGGGACCTGGGTGTGGCGGTGGGCCCGGCACCGCCGGGCCGGCAGCCCGGCCGGCCAGGCAACCCGCTACGCGGAGCTCTGGGCGGCGCTGTCGTCGACGACCGTGCCGCTGCTGCTCGCCCGGGGCATGCGGCCGGACTCGGTGCTGGACGACGACGACGAGCGGGAGCTGCTGCGCCGACTGCCTTCGGCCCAGGTCGTCCACGTCGAGGAAGCCGGTCACAGCCTGCAGGGCGACACGCCGCTTGAGCTAGCCGCGATCATCGAGCAGTTCGTCTTCGGCTCCTGACACCTCCCGCCGGGCCGCGATCGTAGCCCCCCTGGCCCGTAGCCCACTATGTCTAGTGAAATACTTGGTAATGCCGTGCCGTTATCCAGTTGCCCCCGATCGGGAAGGACGTGCTGATCCGTGACGAGTGCCCCAGCGGGGCGAGGCGGCCGACCGGCCGCCTCGCCCCCCTTGCACCTGGCGGTCGCCCTCGACGGCGCCGGGTGGCATCCCGCCGCCTGGCGGGAGGCCGACGCCCAGCCGCAGCGGCTGTTCACCGCCGGCTACTGGACCGAGCTGGCTCAGCAGGCCGAACGCGGCCTGCTCGACTTCCTCACCATCGAGGACGGGCTGAACCTGCAGTCCGACGACCACTTCCGCGCCGACGCCCGCACCGACCGGGTCCGCGGGCGCCTGGACGCGGTGCTGATCGCGGCCCGGGTCGCCCCGGTCACCCGGTACATCGGGTTCGTGCCGACCGCGGTCACCACCCACACCGAGCCGTTCCACCTGTCCAAGGCGATCGCCACCCTGGACTACGTGAGCAGCGGGCGGGCCGGGGTACGCGTCCAGATCGCCGCCCGCGCCGACGCGGCGGCCCACTTCGGCCGGCGGGAAATCCCGCAGCTGCGGGCGGACCGGGCCGCAGATCCGGACGTGCAGCGGCTGATCGCCGACCACTTCGACGAGGCGGCTGACTACGTGGAGGTGCTGCGCAGGCTCTGGGACAGCTGGGAGGACGACGCGGAGATCCGCGACGTGGCGACCGGCCGCTTCATCGACCGCGACAAGCTGCACTACATCGACTTCGAGGGCCGCTGGTTCTCGGTGAAGGGGCCGTCGATCACCCCGCGGCCGCCGCAGGGCCAGCCGGTCGTCGCCGCGCTCGGCCACGCCAGCGTGCCGTACCGGCTGATCGGGCGGTCGGCCGACGTCGGGTTCGTGACCCCGCGCGACGCGGCGCACGCCGCCGATATCGTGGCGGAGATCCGGTCCGAGCAGGCCCTGGCCGGCCGTGCCGGCCAGACCGTGCACGTCTTCGCCGACCTGGTGGTCTTCCTCGACGAGACGCGGGCCGCCGCCGCCGCGCGCAAGGAGCGCCTCGACGAGCGCGCCGGGACCGAGTACGCCAGCGACGCGCTCGTCTACACGGGCACCGCCGCCGGGCTGGCCGACCTGCTGCAGGACTGGCAGGCCGCCGGGCTGTCCGGCTTCCGGCTGCGCCCGGCCGCCTTGCCGCATGACCTGATCCGCCTCACCGAACGCCTGGTACCCGAGTTGCAGCGCCGCGGCCTGTTCCGCGCCCGCTACGAGGCGGGCACGCTCCGGGGCCTGCTCGGCCTGGCCCGCCCGGCCAACCGCTACGCCGCCTGAGGACACGAGAACGATGACCAAGCAAATTCACCTGGCCGCGCACTTCCCCGGCGTGAACAACACGACCGTGTGGAGCGACCCCGCCGCCGGCAGCCACATCGAGTTCGACTCGTTCCGCCAGTTCGCCCAGATCGCCGAGCGGGGCAAGTTCGACTTCCTGTTCCTCGCCGAGGGACTGCGGCTGCGCGAGCAGAACGGGCTGATCTACGACCTCGACGTGGTCGGCCGGCCCGATACCTTCACGATCCTGGCCGCGCTGGCCGCGGTGACCGACCACATCGGGCTGACCGGCACGATCAACTCCACGTTCAACGAGCCGTACGAGGTAGCACGGCAGTTCGCCAGCCTCGACCACCTGTCCGGCGGGCGGGCAGCCTGGAACGTGGTCACCTCCTGGGACGCCTTCACCGGGGAGAACTTCCGCCGCGGCGGCTACCTGGCCCAATCCGACCGCTACGACCGGGCCAGGACCTTCCTGGCCACGGCGAACGAGCTGTGGGACTCCTGGCACGGCGACGAGATCCTGGCCGACGCCGGCAGCGGCCAGTTCCTGGCCGTCGACGAGCCGGGCGCCTTCCGCCACAAGGACGCGTTCTTCGACATCGTCGGGCAGTTCAACGTGCCGCGCTCGCCGCAGGGCCGCCCGGTGATCTTCCAGGCGGGCGACTCCGACGAGGGCCGCGACTTCGCCGCCGCGGCGGCGGACGCGATCTTCTCCCGCCATTCCACGCTGGCGGCCGGGCAGGCCTTCTACGCCGACGTGAAGGGCAGGCTGCCCAGGTTCGGCCGGACCCGCGGCGAGCTGCTGATCCTGCCCGCGGCCACGTTCGTGCTCGGCGACACCGACGCCGAGGCCGCCGAGATCGCCCGCGAGGTACGCCGGGCCCAGGTCTCGCCGCAGACCGCGCTGACGTTCATCGAGCAGCTGTGGAACACCGAGCTGTCCGGGTTCGACGTCGACGGGCCGCTGCCCGCCTTCGACCCGGTGGTCAGCGACAACCTGATCTCCAAGGGCCGGGCCAGCGTCCGGCAGTTCGCCAAGGACCCGGTCGCGCTTGCCGCCGACTGGCGGGCCCGGGCGCAGGCCGGGAACCTGTCGGCCCGCGAGGTGGTGATCGAGGTGACCGGCAGGCAGTCGTTCGTCGGCTCGCCGGAGACGGTCGCCGCGACGATCGACGAACTCGTCCAGGCCGACGCGGCCGACGGCTACATCCTGGTCCCGCACATCACCCCGGGCGGGCTTGCGCCGTTCGTCGACAAGGTGGTCCCGCTGCTGCAGGAGCGCGGCGTGTTCCGCGCCGACTACACCGGCACCACGCTGCGCGACCACCTGGGCCTGGCCCCGCCGGCACGCCCCGGCCAGACGGCGACCGCCAGGGCCGCGTCATGAGGTTCATCACGATCACGCTGATCGTGCACGCCCCGGACGCCCGCACGGGCGCGCAGAAATCCACCCGGGAGCGGTTCGCCGAGGTGGTCGAGAACGCGCTGCTCGCCGAGGAACTCGGCTTCGACGGGTTCGGGGTAGGGGAACGGCACGAGCGGCCGTTCATCTCCTCCTCCCCGACCGTCGTGCTGAGCCACCTCGCCGCCCGGACCACGCGGATCCGGCTGTTCACCGCGGTCACGACGCTGTCGCTGCTGGACCCGGTCCGCGCGTTCGAGGACTACGCCACGCTGGACCACCTCTCCGGCGGGCGGCTCGAGCTGATCATCGGCAAGGGCAACGGCGCCGCCCAGCGGGACCTGTTCCACGTCACGCCCGAGGACCAATGGGACCGCAACGCCGAGTCCTACGAGGTGTTCCGGCGGCTGTGGCGCGACAACAAGATCACCTACGAGACGAGGTTCCGGCCGCCGCTGACCGAGGCCGAGGTGTGGCCGCGGCCGCTGCAGCGCCCGATCAGGGTCTGGCACGGCAGCGCCACGAGCAAGCAGTCGGTCGACCTGGCCGCCAGGTACGGCGACCCGCTGTTCTCGGCCAACGTCACCAACCCGATCGAGCCCTACGCGGAGCTGATCCGCTACTACCGCGAGCGGTGGGCCCACTACGGGCACGATCCGGCGGCGATCGCGGTCGGCGCGGGGACGGCGGGCTACTACGCCGAGCGCAACTCCCAGGACGCGATCGACGCCTACCGCCCGGTGTTCGCCGGCTACCTGGCCTTCCAGTCCAGGCTCGGCGTGCAGCCGGTGTTCGGCACGCTCGAGGACTTCGTCGAGCGCTCCTCCGCCCTGATCGGCAGCCCGGCCCAGGTGATCGAGAAGGTGCACCGCTATCACGAGCAGCTCGGCCACTCGGTCCTGCACCTGCACGCGGACGCCGGCGGGCTCTCCGACGCGCAGCACCGCGCCAGCCTCGAACTGTTCCAGTCCGACATCGCCCCGGTGCTGCGGCGCGAGATCCCCGACCCTCCCTGGGGCTGGGGCGGCGGCCCGATCCGCGACGACGCCGTACCCGCCCGGGCCAACGACGCGGCGCCCGCCCGGGCCGTCGCCGCCACCGGCTTACCGGCTGAGGAGGAAAGCCCGCATGACCACCACCCCGCTGACCGTCCTGGACCTGGTCCCGATCTCGTCCGGCTCGACCGCCACCCAGGCGCTGCGCAACAGCATCGACCTGGCCCAGCAGACCGAACGGCTGGGCTACACCCGCTACTGGTTCGCCGAGCACCATCTCAACCCGGGCGTGGCCGGCACGTCCCCGGCCGTGGTGCTGGCGCTGACCGCCGCCGCGACGTCGA
>JASHTQ010000341.1 GCA_030040475.1 Streptosporangiaceae bacterium | reverse complement strand
CTATACCGCCTCGATTACAGGCCGCGGTGCCATGACACTGCCCCAGCCAGGCATGGTTATGTCGATCGACTCGCCGACCGTCGGCCGTCCGTGAACGCGGTAGGCGGGATCCGGGCGTTCAGATCAGCCTGTGCCAGTGGACCCCGATGGCCGGGCATATCTGGCTTGGGATATTCCGCTGCCTGGTGGCATATGCGCCTGGCCGCGCTCCAGCGCTGCCGCCCGCTTGCCGGCACGCAGCTGATGGCATCCTGGCGGGCACGCGTCGATGCCTTCCCCCCCACCCTGGTCACGGCGCTGGTGGAACAGGCCCTTGCCCCGGAGGTACTCGCTGGCTGGCCTGCCCGCCAGGCGCTCGTCAGCCGCGGCGACTGCCTGGCGATCCGCGACCTGCTGACCAGGACAGGCCACGCGGCAGTCCGGGTCATCCTCGCGCTCAACCGTGTCTACCTGCCGCACCGCCAGCTCAAATGGCAGCGCCATCTGACTACAGACCTCGCCCTGGTCCCCGACCGGCTCGCAGAGCGGCCCGAGTCGATGGCAGACGGCCGGCCCGGACAAGCGCTCCAGGCAGCCGAGGCGCTGCTGGCGGAAATCGTCACCCCGGCCGAGGCCACTCTGACGCCGACATCAGAGCCTTCCGCGAGGCACTGGCGCAACGCCGGCAGGCGCTCGACCCACCCGAGCCGAGAACGTGAGCGGCCGGTCCCGGGCTGACGGCTCGGGGCGTGACCATCAGGGTCGGCGCCCTGTCATGCAGATCCGGGCGATGGTCGAGCGACGCGCACAGTGAGACCCACGTTTACCGCCCAAAGGCGTAGTCACTCGCCTCCTTGCACGGCTTACGCGGCGGCAGCACTCCCTAGCGTCAGGAGAACCGACGCGAAACATCTCAAGAACGCCGCTCCAGAGCCTCCATGTACGTCTGCAGAGCCTCCCCGAGCTGCCGCCACGCAGCCATTACATTCTTTCGGGCATCCACCAAGCTGCGCGGCGCCGAGAGCGTGGTGATCCGACGTTCCACCAGGTCCTTTGTAGACGGACCCTCGACTGTTGGCCCTTTCGCCCCGTCCTTGACCCTGCGAGGCGAACCAGCTGGACGGCCGTCGTAAGACTTGATGGTTGGAATCGGCAGGCAGGACACTACGTCGCGGATCTTGGCATCCCAGCTTGATGCGCTATGCCGAGGTTCGCGCTCGCGCAGCAACCGCCGCATCTCACCTGCCTCACCCGCCCCTGCCATCCGCCGCCGCCCGGATCGTGGGTCAAAACCTCCCCTATAAGGGCAGTAACGACCCACGATCATGACAACAGGTCCGGATCAGGGCGGCGAAGGGAATCACCCGGACGGCTGCCGCGGCGCCCGGCGAGGCAACCGTTGCCTGATGCGGCACCAGCAACCATCGCGGGTGCCCTAGACAGGCCAGTCGTCTGGTTCTTCATCGAGTCCCCGGTTGCGGGTCTCTTTGCATGGGCCTACGAAGCTGGAATCCACCCGCAGCATGTGAGCCGAGACCGCCTAGGCCGTATTTCGTCAATGGCGCCATCCTGACAAGATGGCACATGAAAAGCGTCCCGGGTGCTGCAGCTGTGTCATGAAGTGAGAGCCCGACCAGCGCCTATCCGGCAGGCGTGCGCCTGATCTGAGGGGTAAGCCTGAATTAACGACTGTAGCCATTGTCGGTAAGATACAGACCGACGCATATGTATATGGACATGCAACGCCCGCTATTCGGCAGATCCCAGCCTCGCGGCCGGTGACCCGGTTCTGGGCGGGGCCGGGGCGGTCATGAAGACGGCTAGGACCGCCATTTGATGGAGCAGCCCATGCTGGGCCGGTGCGGCCCGGGCACCGGCTGGCCGGCCAGGGTCAGCTCGATGGCCGCGCCGAGCAGTTCACCGGTGACCGGCTTGCCGTTACCGGGAGTGGACTGGTCGAACGCCCCGCGGTAGGCCAGCAGGCGCGCGCTGTCGTAGAGGAAGAAGTCCGGCGTGCAGGCGGCACGGTAAGCGCGACCGACATCCTGGCCGGCGTCGACCAGGTACGGGAAGGTCCAGCCTGCCCGCCGGGCCTGCCCGGCAAGCTCCTGCGGCCGGTCGGCGGGATAGGCGCCGGCGTCGTTGCTGCAGATGCCCGCCACGGCCAGGTCAGGATAACCAGACAGCAGCGTCCCCAGTACGGTCTCGATGTGGCGGACGTAGGGACAGTGGTTGCACAAGAACGCGACCAGCAAAGCGGGCGCGGCGGCGAAGTCGTCGATGCGTGTCATCGCGCCGCCGGTGTCGGGAAGGGCGAAGCCGGGCGCCCGCGTGCCCAGCGGGACCATCAGCGACGAGGCAGCCATGCTCCGAACCATACCCGCCTGCCGCCCGCCTGCCGCGCGGCATGAAGGCGCCGGCCACCGGAACTGCGTCCGGGCCGCATGCTTATGCAGTGCCGCTCTTGACGCGAACGCACCAGCCTCCCCGGTTCCTGGCCGGGCCTAGCGCCAGCCGAGTGCGGGTGCCACGTGGGTGAGGATGCTGTCGATGACGTGAGCGTTGTAGTCGACGCCTAGCTGGTTGGGCACGGTGAGCAGCAGCGTGTCGGCGGCCGCGATCGCCTCGTCCTCCTTGAGCTGAGCGACCAGGACGTCCGGCTCGGCGGCGTAGCTGCGGCCGAAGATCGCCTGGGTCTGCGCGTCGATGAACCCGATCTCGTCGGTGTCGGAGCTCCGGCTGCCGAAGTAGGCCCGGTCCCGGTCATCGACGAGCGCGAAGATGCTCCGGCTGACCGATACCCGCGGCTCCCGCTCGTGGCCGGCCTTCTGCCATGCGTCGCGGAATGCCTGGATCTGCTCGGCCTGCTGCACGTGGAAGGGCTTGTCGGACTCGTTGGTGATCAGCGTCGAGCTCTGCAGGTTCATGCCAACCTCGGCCGCCCACGCGGCGGTCTGCTGTGACGCGGCGCCCCACCAGATGCGCTCCCGCAGCCCTGCCGAGTACGGCTCGGGGCGCAGCAGGCCGGGCGGGTTCGGGAACATCGGGCGGGGATTGGGCCGTGCGAAGCCCTCGCCGCGCAGCACCTCGAGGAACACCTGGGCGTGCCCGCGGGCCATGTCGGCGTCCGTCTCGCCCTCCTGCGGCTGGTAGCCGAAGTACCGCCAGCCGTCGATCACCTGCTCAGGCGATCCGCGGCTGATTCCCAGCTGGAGGCGGCCGCCGGCGATCAGGTCGGCCGCGCCGGCGTCTTCCGCCATGTAGAGCGGGTTCTCATAGCGCATGTCGATGACCGCCGTGCCGATCTCGATCCGGCTGGTGCGCGCGCCGACCGCCGCGAGCAGCGGGAAGGGAGATCCCAGCTGCTTGGCGAAGTGGTGCACGCGGAAGTACGCGCCGTCGGCGCCTAGCTCCTCGGCGGCGACAGCCAGGTCCATCGACTGCAGCAGCGCGTCCGACGCCGACCGCGTCTGCGAGCCAGGCGACGAGGACCAGTGCCCGAACGACAGGAAGCCAATCTTCTTCACCCGCGCATCAACGCGAACCGCCCAGGCGGCATTCCTCGCCGGCGAAGCCCGGCCGACTGCAGCCGCCTATCGGGATCAGCGCGGGGCCGGAGTGTAGATGAGCTTCTTGTTCACGAACTCCTCGATGCCGAGAGAGCCCAGTTCCCGGCCCACGCCAGAGCGCTTGGTCCCGCCGAACGGCAGGTCGGCCATCGAGCCCGTCGGGTTGTTGATCCACACCATGCCGGTGTCGAGCAGGTCGGCGACCTCCCGGGCTCGCTCGGGGTCCGCGCTGTAGACGGCGCCGCCGAGCCCGAAGGAGGAGGAATTGGCCAGCTCCACCGCCTCGGCGGCGTCCGCGACCCGGTAGATGACCGCCGCCGGGCCGAACAGTTCCTCGTGATACGCCCGCATCTGCGGGGTGACGTCCGTCAGGACCGTGGGTTCGACGAACGCGCCCGGCCGGTCGAGCCGCCTGCCGCCGGTGCGCAGCGTGGCGCCCTTGTCCACGGCGTCGTTGATCTGGTCCATCAGCCGCTCGGCCGCCGCCTCCGAGGACAGCGGCCCCAGGTCCGAGGAGGGATCGGTGGGGTCGCCCGGGCGCAGGGCGGCCATGGCGGCGGTGAACCGGTCGGCGAACTCGTCGTAGAGATCACCGACGATGATCATCCGCTTGGCCGCGGTGCAGGCCTGGCCGGCGTTGCCCATCCGGCCGGCCACCGCGTCCTTGACGGCCTTGGCGATATCGTCGCTGTCCAGCACGATGAAGGGATCGGAGCCGCCGAGCTCGAGGACGACCTTCTTGAGATTCCGGCCCGCCACCTCCGCAACGGCCGCGCCGGCCCGCTCGCTGCCCGTCACCGACACGCCGGCCACCCGCGGGTCGGCGATGATGTCCGCGATCTGGCTGTTGGACGCGAAGATGTTGATGTAGGCGTCCTGCGGCAGCCCGGCGTCGCGGAAGATCTGCTCCATGGCCAGGGCCGACTCCGGGTCCTGCGGCGCGTGCTTGAGGATGATCGTGTTGCCCGCCATCAGGTTCGGGGCGGCGAACCTGGCCACCTGGTAGTAGGGATAGTTCCACGGCATGATGCCGAGCAGCGGCCCGATCGGTTCCTTGCGGATCACGGCCCGCCCGCCGGCCCGCGGGCTGAGCGGAGTGTCCTCAAGGAGCGCCGGCCCCTGATTGGCGTAGTACCGGTAGATGCTCGCCACCAGCTGGATCTCGCCCGTGGCCTCGCGGGTGGGCTTGCCCATCTCCCGGGTGATCAGCGCGGCCAGGTCGTCGATCCGCTCCTTGTACAGCTCGGCCACCCGCAGCAGGACCTTCGCCCGCTCGTCTTTCCCGCTGGTCCGCCAGGACTGGAAGGCCCGGGCAGAGCGCTCAAGCACCTGCTGGACCTCCGCGTCGGTCGCGGTGTCGAACTCACGCTCGGTCTGATTCGTGGCCGGGTTGACGACCTTGTACTCGCTCACGCTGATATCCCTCCGGCTTCGCCGCCGCGACTGCTTCCCGTCCCCGGACCAGGCCCCGGCCCGATCCAGGGACCGCTTAGTCACGATAATCGCGGGACAGGCGGCCGAATTCCGCGGGGCTCGGGGACGTACCCTTAAGCGATGTTCTCGCGTCAAGGCCCGTCTGTGCGTGAGTTGGCAAGACAGGCGCTGTCCTCGGTCGAGGGCGGCTACGACCTGCTTGCTCCGAAGTTCGATCACACGTCATTCCGGACCCCCGATGTCATGCTTGACGCGACCGCCGAGGCGCTGCGCCCGCTCGGCCCGTTCGGCCAGGGACTGGACGTGTGCTGCGGCACCGGCGCGGGCATGCGGGTCCTCGGGTCCGTGTGCCAGGGACCGATCACCGGCGTCGACTTCAGCACCGGCATGCTCGCGCAGGCGCGGCGCGCGCACCCGAATGCCGCGTGGGTGCGAGCCGACGTCCGGGCACTTCCCTTCACCGGGGCCTTCGACCTGGCGGTCAGTTTCGGAGCGCTCGGGCACTTCCTGCCGGCCGAACGGCCCGCGCTGTTCGCCGGGGTGTACCGCGCGCTGCGGCCTGGCGGCGTTTTCGCGTTCCCGGTCCTCGCGCCGCAGCCCGTCACCTCACGCTCGTACTGGGCACTGCTCGGGTTCGACCTGGCCATGCGGGTCCGCAATGCCGTGTGGCGCCCCCCGTTCGTCATGTACTACCGCACCTGCCTGCTGCACGCGATCCGCGACGACCTGGCGGCGGCCGGGTTCACCGTGACGACGGTCTGCCTGCCCGCCCTGGGCGTGCGCGCGGACGGCAGCCCGCAGTACGCGCTCGTCCTGGCGCGCCGGGCCGGATAGGACCCGGCCGTCAGCCGAGCTGGGCCTCCAGTGCCTTGACCGCGGGGGTGCAGGCGCTCGCGGGCTGGTTGCCGGTGACCGTCAGGATCGCGGCGGTGAGGTAGTTCGCGGACGCGTCCACGCACTGGGCGACCGTGCTGGACGGATCGCGCATTGCCCGGGCGATCTGGCTCCAGCTCAGGCCCTGGAGTACCTGCGGCCCGTAGGGCAGCAGGTTGCCGACCTGGACGTATTTGTTGGCGACGTCGAGGAACGGTATGTACTCGCCGGTGTCGTACCGCTCGAGCAGCGACTGCTGCGCCTGCGTCGGCGTCTGCAGCGGGACGTAGCTGACATTCAGCGACGCGGAGTTGCCTGCGCGGTAATTCTGCGTTTCCTCGACCGAGGTGAACGTCAGGTATTTGCTTGTGTACGTCGACCCGAAGAACGTCCAGCTCGGGATGTCGGCCGGCGAATCGGTGGTGGAGGAATGAATGGTGCTGAGCCCGGAGAAGGTGCCGAACCTGCTCAGCGCGACGATTATCGCCCACCGCTGCGCCGCGCAGTACGGGCAGTAGTTCGCCCCGATATACAGCAGTTCCGGCTTGCCGCCCGAGGTCAGCAACTGCCCGCTGACCGGGGCGATGTAGTCGCTGCCCGCGGGGTTCACGCCGCCGACGCCGCTGCGGTCGACGGCGCCCGCGCCGACCTTGTCCAGGATGCTGGCCGGCACGGTGGTGACCTCCCTCACCAGGCTTGCCAGCGCCGCCCCTGTCGGGCCGTTGCTCGCCACAGGCGCGGTGCCCGGCTCGGAATCCGCCTTGACCAGAACGAACGTGAGCACCACCGCGATCACCGCGACGATGCTCCCGGCCGCGAGCAGGATCCTGCGGCGCGCGGCGGCCCACCTGGCCGCGGCCCGCTGCGCGGCGATCTTCTGGCTGCGATTGGTACCCCGGCTGGCATTGCTGGCTGTCCCCATGCCGCGAAGGGTAACTTTTCATCCCGAATAGACAAACGATTCTGCGGCACCCCGAGGCATTCGGGAGAAGACTCTCAGCCCGCACTAGGATCGTGAGCTGGGGCCGGGGGGCCGGCGGGAGCCGGAGGGGCCGGCCCGAGCCGGAGGGAGCCAGGGAGGCCATGGACCCGCTCGTCGCTCATCGGCGGGCGCAGGACGCCTTCGCGGGCGTGCTCGCCGCCGTCAAGCCGCAGCAGATGGGCGCTCCCACGCCGTGCGCGGAGTGGGACGTCGGCGAGCTGATCGGGCACGTCATCGGCGGCAACGAGCGGGTCCTCATCCGGGCAGGCCTGCGTTCGGAGCCTGCGGCCTGCTGGCCAGCGGATCTCGTCGAGGCGCACCGGGCCACCGCAGCGGCGGCCCAGCAGGTGTTCGCCGCGCCCGGCGGAATGACGACGACGTTCGGCCTGCCCATAGGCCCGGTGCCCGGCAGCATGTTTGTCTGGATACGCGCCGTCGACGCCCTGGTCCACGGGTGGGACCTGGCGAGGGCCACGGGGCAGTCCACCGGCCTGGACCCCGAACTGGCCGGCTACCTGCTCGCCGAGTCCCGCGAGCGGGCCACCGGCGCGCTGCGCGGTCCCGGCAAGGTCTTCGGCTACCCGCAGCCCTGCGACGAGGCCCGGCCGCCGGCCGACCAGCTTGCCGCGTTCCTCGGCCGGCGGCTGAGTGAGACGCCGGGTCCAGCGTTGGACAGGCGTTATCGGGCTGGCCGGTAGCCTGGGCTGGTGAAGGCGGGTGGCGCCCTGGTCCTCACCGCGGACGTCGGTGAGGCGGCACGGCGAGCGGTCGGCGAGGCCAGCGCGTCGCTCGGGGGCCTGTCCCCGTCGTTCGGCGTGCTGATCGCGTCTGAGCACTTCTTCGGCTCGGCGCAGGCCCTGGCCGCGGCGGTGGCCCGGCAGGCCGGCGCGGAGGCCCGATCGCTCCCGCTCATCGGCTGCGTGGCCGAAGGAGTGGCCGGCGGCGCCCGCGAGGTCGAGTCCGGCCCCGCCGTCGCGCTCTGGCTGGCCGCCGGCATCGGCCCGGTCGAGACCTTCAGCATGGAGTTCGTCCGGACGGCCACCGGCGGCGCGTTCGGCGGCTACCGGTTCGGCCGGGATCCCGCGGGAATGCACCTGATGATCTGCGACCCGTTCACGTTCCCTGCCGACACCCTGCTGGCCCACCTGAACGAGCACGTGCCTGGCACGACGGTGATGGGCGGGATGGCCAGCGGCGGGCTGCTGCAGCGGCAGAGCCGGATGTTCCTCGACGACCGGGTGATATCGCAGGGTGCGGTCGGCGCGCACCTGCCGGGCGCCGAGGTGCATTCCCTTGTCGCGCAGGGCTGCCGCCCGGTCGGCAACCCCTATACGATCACCCGGGCCGAGGGCAGCCTGATCTTCGAGCTCGGCGGGCGGGCACCGCTGGTGCGGCTGCGGGAGCTGGCCGCCGCGCTGCCCGTCCGCGAGCGGGAACTGCTTGGCCAGGGCGCGCACCTCGGGCTTGTCATCGACGAGTACCGGGCCGATCCCGGGCAGGGCGATTTCCTGGTCCGCAGCCTCGTCGGCGCCGACCCGGAATCGGGAGCCGTCGCGGTCAGCGACGAGGTTCAGGTCGGCCAGACCGTGCAGTTCCATGTCCGGGACGCCCAGACGGCCGACGAGGATCTCCGGCGCGCCCTGGAGCGGGAGAGCGCCGCCCTTGACGGCCGCCGGGCCGCCGGGGCGCTGCTGTTCACCTGCAACGGCCGCGGATCACGGCTGTTCTCCGAGCCCGATCACGACGCCGGGCTGATCGCTAAGACGCTCGGCGAGATCCCGCTCGCCGGGTTCTTCTGCGCGGGAGAACTGGGGCCGGTGGGCGGGCAGAACTTCCTGCACGCCTTCACCGCGTCGATCGCGGTGTTCCCTGAGTCACAAAAGGACCCAGCCGCCGGCTAGGCAGCAAGGTAATGAATGTGGCACCGCATACCTGTTTTGGTACACGGTGCCGCACCGACTACCTGGAGACCGGAAGCGGGCAGCCCGCAGCGCTGCGCGCCGTGCCTGTCCACGTACGCCGGGCCGTCCAGGAACTTCGTCCACGTGTCCAGATTGAGCGCGCTGGCCGCGGAGTTACGGGATGGCGACCTCGGCGGTGAGCGGCAGGAACGCGGAGGAGGGTCCCGCGGCGAGCACGACGGTGCCCGGCTCGAGAACCCAGCCGCCGTCGGCCCAGTGCTGGAAGGCGCGCTCGGGGACCCAGATCTCCGCCGTGACCGAGGCACCCGGGTCGGCGTCGACGGCGGCGAAGCCGACCAGCCACTTCACCGGCCGCGGGACCGCGGAGTCCGGCCGGGACGCGTAGAGCTGGACGACCTGCCTGCCGCGGCGCGCGCCGGTGTTCCGCACCGTGACGGCCACCGGGGCGCCTGTCACGCCCTCAGGAACGGCAAGGGACTGGAATGACCAGGTGGTGTAGCCGGCGCCGTGCCCGAACGGGAAGAGCGGCCGACGTCCGTCCCGGTCGAAGCGGCGGTAGCCGATGAACAGGCCCTCGTCGTAGGTCAGCACCCCGTCGACCGGCTGCGTCGAGGGCAGGCCTTCCTCGGTCGCCGGCCACGTGGTCGGCAGCCGGCCGCCGGGCTCGGCGTCGCCGAGCAACACGTCGGCGAGCGCGTGGCCGAGTTCCTGGCCGCCGAACCAGGTCAGCAGCACCGCCGCCACCTCTCCTGCCCAGGGCAGCAGCACCGGGGCGCCGGAGTTGACCACGGCCACGATCCGCGGGTTGGCCGCCGCGACCCGGCGGACCAGTTCGTCCTGGCGGCCGGGCAACGCAAGCGTCTTGCGGTCGAAGCCCTCGCTCTCCACCTGCGCGGTGGTGCCGACCACCACCACCGCCACGTCACTCGCCGCCGCGAGCGCCACCGCGGCCTCGATCTCCTCGTCGTCGGTGCCGTGCGCCGGCCCCAGCTTGAGCTGCAGCATGGTGCCGTAGGAGGCGAGCGGCGAGGAATGCACGTCGTGCTCGAGGAGCACCGACACCGTCTGGCCCTCGGCCAGCTCGAGCGGCGCCAGCCGCTCCGGCGGGGTCGACAGGATCTCCCCGATGTCCGCGCCCTCCGGGATCGACAGCGTGACGTCGAAGACCTCGGCCCCGTCCACGACCAGGCGCTGGCGCCCGAGGCCGGCGACGCCGAGCAGGTAAGTCCCGGCGCCGGTGGCCCGGATCAGGCAGCGGACCTCGACCCTGGCGACCGACTCGGGCGGGCCGAGCGGCCCGAATCCGCGCATCCACCGGAAGGTAGCGCCGTCACGTGCCTCGGATCCGGCCAGCTCACCGGACGGAGCGAGCAGGCGCACCTCGGCGCCGGTACCGGACCCGTCGGGCCTAAGCAGCCAGGGCGCCCTGGCGTTCGGGGTGGCCAGGTGCGCGAGCACCCCGGGCGCGTACGCGACGTCGAGCCCGGCGGCGCGCAGGCCGTCGAGCGGCGAGACCGCGTACGGCGGGAAGACGGTGGCGCTGCCGCCGCCCAGCGTCCGCGCGACCTCGGCGTTCGGCCCGATGACCGCGACCCGCCCGAGCCGCGGCCGCTCCAGCGGGAGCAGGCCGTCGTTGCGGGCCAGCACGAACGAGGCGGCCGCGGCGCCGCGCAGCTCGCCGGCGATACGCTCGGGGCTGTACGGGTCGAGCGGGCGCCCGGGGGCCTCGGCCAGCGCGCCGACGCGCGCGGCCAGGCGGAGGATGCGCAGCACCTTGTCGTCGATGAGCGGCTCGGCGACCCGGCCGGCGCAGACCGCGGCGAGCAGGGCGTCTCCCCACGGGCCGAACATGCTCGCCGGACCGGGCATGGCCAGGTCGAGGGCGGCGTTCGCGGCGGCCTCGGTGGAGCGGGTGGCGGTCCAGTCCGACATGACCAGGCCGTCGTAGCCCCACTCGGCGTGCAGGATGTCGCGAAGCAGCGGGCTTTCCGTCATGGTGTGCCCGCGGACGCCGTTGTAGGAGGCCATCACCGACCACGCGCCCTCGTCGCGCGCGATCGCCTCGAACGGCGCGAGGTACAGTTCCCGCAGCGTGCGGTCGTCGATGCGGACGTCGACGGTCATCCGCTGCGTTTCTGAGTCGTTGGCGACGAAGTGCTTGACGCAGGCGCCGACGCCGGAGCGCTGCAGCCCGCGCACGTACGCCGCCCCGATCCGCGCGGTCAGCAGCGGGTCCTCGGAGTAGCACTCGAAGTGCCTGCCGCCGTACGGGGTCCTGTGCAGGTTCACCGTCGGGGCGAGCAGCACGTCCACGCCCTTGCGCCGGGCCTCGTGCGCGAGCAGCGTGCCGATCGCCTCGACCCGCCCGGGGTCCCAGGTCGCCGCCAGGGCGGTCGGCGACGGCACGTTGGCGGAGGTGTCGCGCTCGTCCCAGGTCTGGCCGCGGACCCCGGCCGGGCCGTCGGAGACCACGAGCGCGCGCAGCCCGACGGCCGGTTCCGGGTACAGCGTCCAGAAGTCCGCGCCGGTCAGCAGCCGGACCTTCTGCTCGAGCGACAGCCGGCCGACGCGCCGCCGCAGATCCTCCTCCTCCAGCGGACTCACGGGGCGGCGGGCAGGTCGACAAGCGCGGCGAGCGCGGTGCGGTGCGCGTCCGGGGTGCCGAAGCCGATCGAGTCGGCCTTCGCGCGCTTGAGGTACAGGTGCGCGGGGTGCTCCCAGGTGAAGCCGATGCCGCCGTGCAGCTGCACGCACTCCTGCGCCGCCGCCGTCGCCGTCTCCGAGCAGTACGCCTTGGCCAGGGCGACCGCGACCCTGGCGTCCGGGTTGCCGGTCGCGAGGCAGGCCGCCGCGTACCTGGAGGCCGCGCGGGCCTGGCTGACCGCCACCCACACGTCCGCCAGCCGGTGCTTGAGCGCCTGGAAGGACCCGACAGGCCGGGCGAACTGGCGGCGTTCCTTCACGTACGCGACCGTCATGTCCAGGCAGCGCTGCGCCAGCCCGACCTGCTCGGCGGCGAGGATGGCAGCGCCCGCGGCCAGCCCCGCGGCCAGCGCCTTCGCCGCCGCCGGACCGGAGGCGACCAGCGTTCCCGGAGCGTCGTCGAACGACAGGTCGCACAGCTGCCTGGTCATGTCCAGCGAGATCACCGGCGCCTTGGACACGCCGTCGGAGGACATGTCGACCAGGTACAGCGCGTTCGGCACGCCCTCGGCGGGAACGATCAGCGTGCCGGCGGGCAGCGCGTCGGCGACCCCGCTGACCGTGCCGCGCAGCCGTGCCACCCCGGCGTCGCCCGGCTGCGGGCCGGCCACCCGCACCGAGACCGGGAAGGCGGCCCCGGGAGCGGTCGCGAACGGCACCGCGAGCGCCGCGGTCACACCCCCGTCCGCCATCCGGCGGAGCAGGTCGGCCGCGGCCCTGGCCGGGGTGAACGGCGTACCCGAGGAGTCGGCGGCGCCGGAAGCCGCGGTCAGCAGGACGGTGGTGGCCACGACGGCGCTGCCCAGGAACGGGACGGGCGCGACGAAGCCCGCGAGCGCCTCCGCGGCGGCCGCGGCCTCGCGGTAGGAGGCGCCGGCGCCGCCGTCCCGCTCGGGAATCAGCAGCCCCGCGCAGCCCACCTCGGCGGCGACCGCGTGCCACAGGTCGTCGTCGTACGTCTGCGGAGACTCGATCCTCGCCAGCGCCTTATCGGTGCCGCCCCGGTCGGCAAGCAGCGAGCCCAGGGCATCCACCAGCGCCCGTTCGGCATCAGAATAAAGAAGGTCGGGGATCACGGCGGGATCGTTGGCTACGGCGGTCACCTGGGCAGATCCTTCCATGGCACATCCTTGTCGACCCGGGGCTCGGGCGGCAGGCCGAGTACCCGCTCGGCGATGATGTTGCGCAGGATTTCCGAGGTGCCGCCCTCGATCGAGTTGCCGCGGGCGCGCAGGTAACGGTAGCCGGGGCCGCGGCCGTAGAAGCTGGCGCGCTCGGGGCGGCGCATGGTCCAGTCGTCGTAGCGCAGCCCGTCGCTGCCCGCGAGCTCCACGTCCAGCCCGGAGATCTCCTGGTTGAGCCGGGCGAAGACCAGCTTCGCGGCGGAACCCTCGGGTCCCGGCTGGCCGGCCGCGAGCTGCTGTCGCAGCCGCTCCCCCGCCAGCCGCGCGACCTCCGCCTCGGTCCACAGCCGCAGCAGCCGCTCGTGCAGGCCGCGGGTGCGCAGCGCGGGGCGCGCGCGCCAGGTGGCGGCGACCGGGCCGATCATGCCGGACTCCCGCGCCGACGCGCGCCCGCTGCCGATGCTCACCCGCTCGCTCATCAGCGTGGCGTTGGCCACCTTCCAGCCCTCGCCCACCGGGCCGATCCTGTCCGTGTCGGGTATCCGCACGTCGGTCAGGAACACCTCGTTGAACTCCGCCTCGCCGGTGAGCTGCCGCAGCGGGCGCACCTCCACGCCCGGCGCGGTCATGTCGCAGGAGAAGTAGGTCAGCCCCTGGTGCTTGGGCACGTCCGGGTCGGTGCGCGTGACAAGCAGCGCCCGCCGGGCCAGGTGCGCCTGCGAGGTCCACACCTTCTGCCCGTTGATCACCCAGTCGTCGCCGTCCCGCACGGCCCTGGTGGCCAGCGCGGCCAGGTCGCTGCCCGCGCCCGGCTCGCTGAACAGCTGGCACCAGATCTCCTGCCCGGTCCAGAGCCTGCGCAGCCAGCGGTGCTGCTGCTCGTCGTTGCCGTAGGCCAGGATCGTCGGCGCCGCCATGCCCAGGCCGATCGCGTTGCGGTCCGCGTCGTTGCCCGGCGCGCCCGCCGCCGCGAACTCGGCGTCGACGACGGCCTGCAGGGAGCGCGACAGGCCGAGCCCGCCGAGGCCCTCCGGGTAGTGCACCCAGGCCAGGCCCGCGTCGAACCGCGCGTCGTTGAAGTCCTGCTTGGGCAACTGCGCCGGGTCGTGCTCGGCGAGGAACACCTTCGCCCTGGCGCGAATCCCCTCCGGCGTGCCCAGGTCCTCAGTCACGGCAGTTTCTCCTGGTCAGCATAGGGGCCCGCCGGCCACGTAGATGACCTGGCCGGAGACGAAACCCGCGCCCTCGCTGACCAGGAACGCGATCAGGTTGGCGACGTCGGCCGGCTGGCCGACCCTGCGCACCGGGATCCGCTGGGCGGCGGCCAGCTGGAAGTCCTCGAAGGACATGCCGACCCGGGCGGCGGTGGCCGCGGTCATGTCGGTGGCGATGAACCCGGGTGCCACCGCGTTCGCGGTAATCCCGAACTGCCCAAGCTCTATCGCGAGCGTCTTGGTGAAGCCCTGCATGCCGGCCTTGGCGGCGGAGTAGTTGACCTGCCCGCGGTTGCCGAGCGCGGAGGAGGACGACAGGTTGACGATCCGTCCGTACTTCGCGTCGACCATGTACTGCTGCGTCGCCCGGCTCATCAGGAACGCGCCGCGCAGGTGCACCCCGAGCACCGTGTCCCAGTCGTCGTCGGTCATCTTGAACAGCAGGTTGTCGCGGATCACGCCGGCGTTGTTGACCAGCACGGTGGGCCCGCCGAGTTCGGCGGCGACCCGCTGCACCGCGGCGTTGACCTGCTCGGTGCTGCTCACGTCGGCGCCGACCGCGAGCGCGCGGCCTCCGGCGTCGGCGATCTCCTTCACCGTCGCCGCGCACCCGGCCTCGTCCAGGTCGAGCACTGCCACGGCCATCCCGTCCGCTGCCAGCCTGCGCGCCGTCGCGGCGCCGATGCCCCGGGCCGCGCCGGTCACGATCGCGACTGTTTGTGTCACTGGGTTTCTCCTTTAATTCTTTAATTCATCCAGAACGGGCGGTGGTGCTTGCGTCGGTGACCTTCCTCAGTTCGCGGCGGGCCAGCGACCGCTTGTGCACCTCGTCGGGGCCGTCGGCGAACCTGAGCGAGCGCGCCCCGGCCCACAGCTGGGCGAGCGGGAAGTCCTGGCTGACCCCTCCCCCGCCGTGCACCTGGATCGCCTTGTCGATCACCCACTCGGCCATCGCCGGGGTCACGATCTTGATCGCCTGGATCTCGGTGTGCGCGCCCTTGTTGCCCACCGTGTCCATCAGCCACGCGGTCTTGAGCACGAGCAGCCGTGCCTGCTCGATCCGCACCCTGGACTCGGCGATCCAGTCCTGGACGACGCCCTGCTCGGCCAGGGTCTTGCCGAAGGCCGTCCGGCTGGCGGCGCGCTCGCACATCAGCCGCAGCGCGCGTTCGGCGGCGCCGATCATCCGCATGCAGTGGTGGATCCGGCCGGGGCCAAGGCGGGCCTGCGCGATCGCGAACCCGTCGCCCTCTCCCCCGATCAGGTTCTCCTTCGGCACCCGCACCTGGTCGAACACGACCTCGGCGTGCCCGCCGTGCGGGCCGTCCGTGTAGCCGAACACGTTCATCCCGCGCTCGGCGGTGACGCCTGGAGTGTCGCGGGGGACGAGGATCATCGAGTGCCTTCCGTGGCCCACCGCGGCCCCACCGGTCACTCCCATCACGATGAGGATCCGGCAGTTCGGGTTCATCGCGCCGCTCGACCACCACTTGCGGCCGTTGATCACGTACTCCTCGCCGTCCGCCGCGATCTCGGTCGCGATGTTGGTGGCGTCGCTGGAGGCCACGGCTGGCTCGGTCATGCAGAACGCCGAGCGTATCTCCCCCTCCAGCAGCGGGCAGAGCCAGCGCTCCTGCTGCTGCGGGGAGCCGAACTCGGCGAGCAGTTCCATGTTGCCCGTGTCCGGGGCGGCGCAGTTGAACGCCTCGGGCGCGATGGCCGGGCTCCAGCCCGTGACCTCGGCGAGCGGGGCGTACTGCAGGTTGGTCAGCGGCGGATCAGGCACCAGGCCCTTTGCTGCCTCGGTTTGCGCCGCCTTGCCGGTCAGGAACAGGTTCCACAGCCCGCGAGCGCGCGCCTCGGCCTTCAGCTCCTCGATCACCGGCCGCCGCTCCCAGGGGCCGACGGTTTCCGCCTGCTCGGCGAAGACGGCCTCGGCCGGATAGACGCGCTCGTCCATGAACTCCAGCACCCGGTCGCGGAGGTCGAGCGTCGTTGCGTCGAAGGTGAAGTCCATGGAGCGTAACCTCCCATACGGTCGCGCACCAGCCTATCTACTCGCCAGTACGCCTGTCCGGCCCGGATGTCCCGGTGCCAGTCTCTCCGGGTTAGCCGGTGCGGCGGAAGACGTAGACGCCGCCGGACTGGAAGATCTGGGTGTAGACGTGGTGCGGGTAGAGCTGCGCGATGAAGGCGGGGACGTTGCTGATGGCCGGGGAGTAGTCGCTGTCCACGCCGTCGAACACGATGTACTGGGTCACCGGGTTGCCCGCGTTGCCCATCCAGAACACGTCGGTGCGGGCGGCGAGCGGCGCCAGCAGGTCCAGGGTGGCCTGCACGGTGGCACCGTCGGGTACCCGGGCCATGGCCGCGTCGGCCGATTCGACGTGCGAGCTGACCCGGTAGGTCTGCGCGTTCCACAGGTCGTTCAGCGGGAACTGGAAGGCGAGCGGCACCGCGATCGCGAGCATCATGGCGGGGCCGTAGCGCTGCGCGCCGGCCAGCAGCGCGCGCCGCGGCCCGTGGCGGCCGGTGGCGTCGGCGGGGTCCATGGCGGCGCGGATCCTGGCAATCGCGTCCACGGCCGCGATGAACAGGATCGGCATCACGGTCGCGTTGTAATGCCAGATCGTGCCCCAGAAGCTGCTGTCGGTGGACATGAAGCGGAGCAGCAGGCTCGGCACCGCGATCAGCGCGATCGGCGAGCGCAGCGCGATGAAGGCGGTCGGCAGCAGCAGCATCACGAGGGTCTGCAGCTTGTCCGGCCAGGCGTGCATGAACTGGCTGATCAGGCCGGTCAGGGACGGGTGCCCTCCGGGCGCGAGGATCCCGCCGTCGCTCCAGTAGTCATACTGATGGGCCGGGTTGAAGTGCGGGATGATCACCGCGATGGCAAGGAACGACCAGGCGAAACCCCAGAACAGCAGGAACTGCCCGGCCAGGATCCGGCCGCGGTCGTACGGCACCGGGTTCGCGGCGGGCTCCGCGTCCGTCGCGGGCTGGTCTGCTTCCAGGTCCCCGGTCGCGTCCAGGTCTTCGGCGGCGTCCAGGTCCTCGGCAGCGTCCAGGTCCTCGGCGGCGTCGAGGTCTTCGGTCGTGGCGTCCAGGTCCTCGGTCGTGGCGTCTGGGTGCCCGGCCCCGCCGTCGGCCGCAGCGGGCAGGGCGGCCGGCCCCTGACCGGGCACTGGCATGCGGAAGCCGGACAGGACCAGGTAGAGCCCGATGGCGGCGACCGTGAAGCCCTGGTCTTCCTTGACGAAGACCAGCGGAAGCGCCCACCAGACCGCGGTGCGTGTCTGGCCACGGGCCAGCGCGGAGAGCGAGAAGGCAAGCAGCGGCACCGCGAACGCGATCTCGTGGAAGTCGTAGTTGACCATCTGCTGCAGGCCCCACGAGAACCCGTAGGCAATCGCGACCGCCCGGCCTGGACCTGTGCCGAGCTTCTCCCGCGCGACCTGGCTGACCGCGAACACCGACGCCGCGGCCAGCAGCGCCTGCGCGATGAGCAGCGTCGCCGGCGAAGGGAAGATCCGGAAGAACGGCGCGAGGACGGCGACGATCGGCTGGAAGTGATCGCCGAGCAGGTTGAAGCCCGAGGCCCTGATGTCGACGATCGGCGCCCGCAGATCGGCGTACTGCTTCACGTACTCGGTGAAGATGCCCAGGTCCCATGATGACGGGTTGAGCTGGATCAGCCGGGACAGCGAGATGGTCGAGTACGCGCCGAGCACGACGACCGCGGTCGCCCAGGTGACCGGATCGGTGTAGGCGCCCGGCCGCGCGCGCTCAGCCCGCGGTAGCCGCGCCGCTCGGTGTAGTCGCGGCCCGGTACCAGACAGCGCCCGCTGCTCCTCCAGCATCCCCGCGTCCTCCAGATCCCTCGCGCAGCCTACCCGCTCGGGATGCCGCCGATCGCAGATGAGCAGGAGTTTCCTACACGAGCAGCAGCTTGGCGATGCGGCGGCCCGAGGCCCACAGGCCCGCAAGGCCGAGTGCGGCCAGGTACCCGGCCCGCCAGAGCAGGTCAGGGCCGACCACGCCAAGGGTCAGGTCACGCAGCAGCACGACGCCCTGGTACAGCGGCGTGCACTCGATCACGACCTGGAGCGGGCGCGGGTAGACGCTCAGCGGGTAGAACGTCGCGGAGAACAGGAAGAGGGGCATGCTCGCCAGCAGTATGTAGTCGAAGTCCTGCCAGCTCTTCATGTACGTGGTGCCGGTCATGCCCAGGGCCGCGAAGCCGAAGCCGATCAGCACCGCGACCGGGACGTCCAGCACCGTCCAGGCGGAGTGGACCAGGCCGAGCGCCAGCATCACCAGCGTGAACGCCACCGCGTAAATGCTCCCGCGGATCAGCGCCCAGCCGATCTCGCCGAGCGCGATCTGGGTGGGCCGGATCGGGGTGGCGAGGATGGCGTCGTACAGCTTGGCGTACTTCAGCCGGAAGAAGACGTTGAACGTCGAGTCGTACATCGCCCCGTTCATCGACGACACCGCCATCAGGCCGGGCGCGACGAATTCCCGGTACGGGACCGGCTGCCCGCCGGGACCCGGCACCTTCCCGATCAGCACGCCGAGGCCCAGGCCCACGGACAGCAGGTAGAAAAGCGGCTCGAAGATGCCGGAGAAGAACACGAGCCAGGCGTGCCGGTAGACCCTCGCGTGCCGTTCGATCAGCCGCAGGCTGGCGCCATCGGCGCCGGCCCTTCGCAGCCGGGCCAGCCGCCCGGCCGGCGGCAGCATCCGGAGCGTTATGTCAGACATGTGGTCGTACCTCAGACATACAGACGCCTTTGGTAGGTACGGGCGCCGGCCCAGATGCCGATCGCGGCAAGCACCGCCAGGTAGGCGACGTGGCCGAGTGACCCGAGCAGGTCGGCCCTGCCCAGGCTGAGCGCCCGGCACAGCGCGACGCCGTGCCACAGCGGCGTCGCGTACGCGATCCCGCGCAGCCAGCCGGGGAGCTGGGACAGCGGGAAGAACGTGCCGGAGAACAGCATGAGCGGCATCAGGCCGAACCTGAAGATGTAGGTAAAGGAGGTCTCGGTCTTCACGGTGACCGCCCAGGCCGCGATCGGGGCGGCGAACGCGAGCCCGGTGAGCACCGCGACCGGCCAGGCCAGCACCACCCAGGCGGACCGCACCGCGCCGAACGCCCACATGAACACCACGACGAGCGCGGTGTTCATGGCGAGCCGCATCGCCATGAACATCAGATGGCCGCGGTAGATGTCGGCGGGCCGCAGCGGTGTGGCCTGCGCCGCGTAGTAGATCTTGTTCCACTTGATCGAGCCGAACACGGGATAGCTCGCCTCGCCCATCGCGGTGTTCATCGCGCCGGAGGCCAGGATGGCGGGGGCGACGAAGGCCAGGTAGCTCACCCCGCCGAGGCTCGCCGTGCCGCGGGAGTTCACCAGCGTGCCGAGTCCCAGTCCCATCGCGCTCAGGTAGAACAGCGGGCCGAACACGCTGGACCAGATGCTGGACCGCCAGATCCGCCGGTATGCGGTCAGCCAGCAGCGGAACGCGCGGACCGACATCTCCATCAGTCCTCCAGCCGGCGCCCGGTCAGCCGCAGGAAGACGTCCTCGAGCGTGCCGCGGCGGACCAGCGAGGTAAGCGGCTCCAGGCCGGCCGCCCTGACGGCGGTCAGCGCGGCGTCGCCGTCGGAGACGTACAGCAAGATCCGGTCGGCAAGCACCTCGGATCGTTCGGCGGACGAGAAGTCCTTGAGCTTGTCCGCCGCCGTGGTATGCATGTCCGGGTCGAAGCGCAGCTCGAGGACCTCCGGTGAGCAGTAACGCCCGATCAGGTCGCGCGGTGAGCCCTCCGCGGCGAACCTGCCGTGGTCCATGACGACGAGCCGGTCGCAGAGCTGTTCTGCCTCGTCCATGTAGTGCGTGGTCAGGATCAGCGTGACGCCGCGCTGCTTGAGCCGGAAAAGCCGGTCCCACACCACGTGCCTGGCCTGCGGGTCCAGGCCGGTGGTCGGCTCGTCGAGGACCAGGATCTCCGGCTCGTTGATCAGCGAGCGGGCGATCGTCAGGCGCCGCCGCAGGCCGCCGGACAGCGGGTCCACCTTGTCCTTGGCGCGGTCGGTCAGCTGCACGAAGTCGAGCAGCGCCGCGGTGCGCTCCCTGATGACGCGCCTGGGCAGCCCGAAGTACCTGCCGTAGACGAGCAGGTTCTCGCCGACGGTCAGCTCGACGTCGAGGGTGTCATCCTGGGGCACGACGCCGAGCCGCGCCCTGATCGCCGATCCGTCCTTCACCGGGTCCATGCCCAGGATGCGCAGCTCGCCGCTGGTCGGCGGGGAGACGCAGCAGATCATCCGCATCGTGGAAGACTTGCCGGCGCCGTTCGGCCCGAGGAAACCGAACGCCTCGCCCCGGTACAGCTCGAAGTCGATGCCGTCCACCGCCGTGAAGGTCCCGAACCGCTTGGTCAGGCCCCGCGCTCGGACGAGGACCTCATTATCGGAACTTGTGGACACCTGATGCAGGCTACCTGCGACCTCTGACATTCTTCGAACGGTTTTAACTCCCCTCACGTGCCACTACCAGGCGGTACGGTAATGTGCGGTCTATACCGAACCGGTCCGAGTAAGGACGAAGCCAGAGTGGATCTCATCCGCGAGCCTTACGCGCGTTTCAGGGTGCTGATACACGAGGTCGCAAAGTTCGGCATCGTGGGCTTTCTCGCCTTCCTGATCACGATCGGCGGCGCCAACGCGCTGCGTTCCGGTGCCGGGCTCGGCGAACTCACCTCGGTGACGATCGCCACCATCGTCGCCACGGTCTTCTCCTTCCTGGGCAACAAGCACTGGGCGTTCAAGCACCGCAAGGGCAACGGCCTGGGCCGTGAGTCGATCCTGTTCTTCGTCTTCAACGGCATCGGGCTGCTCATCCAGCTGGCGTTCGTGGCGGCCGCACGGTACGGGTTGGGCCTCACCGGCACGTTCTCCTACAACGTGGCGAACATCCTGGGCATCGTCGTCGCCACCACGTTCCGGCTGTACACCTATCGCCGGTGGGTATTCGTCGTGGTCGACGCCGGGCCGCCCGCGGCCGAGCAGCTCGAGCCCGAGACCTCGGCGCCCTGACGGGCTCGCGACAGGCTCGCGCGTTACGGGCAGCCGCGCACGGCCGACAGGCCGAGCGGCGCCTTGAGCGCGGCCGCTTCCTGCGCCTTGGTCAGGTACCCGACGGCGGCCATCCGACCGAGGACGTGAACCAGGCGGGCCCGCGCCTGCGCCGGATAAGCCAGCGGATCGTCGTAGGTGGGGTCGTTCACGACGCCGGCGAGCATGGCGGCCTGGACCAGGCTCAGGCCGGCGGCGGGACGCCCGAAATAACCGCAGCTGGCCGCCGCCAGGCCGTAGTAGCCGTGGCCGTAATAGGCGACCTCCGCGTACAGGCGCAGGATCTCCGGCCTGCTGTAGGCCCCGTTGAGCTTGACGGCCATGGCCACTTGCTCGACTATCTGGACGAAGCTGCTGTGACCAGAGGTGTACAGGTTCTTGGCCAGTTGCTGGTCGATCGTGCTGCCGCCGCCGTCCGTGTGGCCGGTGATCCAGGAGAACGCCACCCTGATCAGGGCCAGCGGGTCCACGCCAGGGTCGGAGTAGAAGCGGTGATCCTCGGTCGCCACAAGGGCCTTGGCGAAGTAGGCAGGCACCGGCGGACCCGGATAGGCGATGTGGTGCTCCCGTGCCTGCGCGGCGGCCAGGGTGGTGGCCTGGCTGGCGGACGGCGTCACGAGGAACAGCAGGCCGACCGCCGCCGCGAGCACCACGACCAGCGCGAGGACGATCTTGCCGAGACGCAGGGCCAGCCGGCGCCGTCTTCTCGCCCGGGAGGGCTGGCGCTCTGTCTTGTCCCCGGGGCCCTTGCCTGGCGGAGCCGAACGGCGAGCGCCAAGTACTCTCAACGGCCGAGCCCTCCGTAGCCTGCAGCGCGGTTCTCCCTTGCGTACAACGAGCACGGCCCCCCGCCTGTGCCCGGCACATCGTAGCTGTCCCATCGGACCCGAATCACGCATCGGCCGCGGTGGCGTAGCCGACACGGACTGGCCGAGACTGCCACCGTCGACGATGAAGAACAGTTCGATGATCTCCGGATCATAGGGAACCAGCAAGAGCGTTGTTCCTAGCCGAATACGGGCGCCTGCCTATCTGGACTAGCCAACCCTCTTTGGTCTTGCAGGTAGTCGTCTCTACTTGGACGCGCTTTGGGCCATCCGGATGGTTACGCTGAGTACTGACAATTTGACGAATTACTAAAATGGTCGGGACGGCGAGATTTGAACTCGCGATCTCAGCACCCCCAGTGCTGCGCCTTGGACCAAGCTGGGCTACGTCCCGCTGCGCTTGACGCGCTCACCTACCCTAGCGCAATCGCTAACCACCCACGAACGGTGCCACGGACATCCAGGGCGTTGCGTCGTGGTCCATCTGAGTTGCGTGCCTCCCACAAGGCTGCGCGGGCGCTGCTCAGTAGGCGTCGTTGATGTGGACCGACTTGAGCATCGACGCTATCGCGGCTTGCTGGGTCGGGCCACGCAGGCAGGCGTCCATCTCGTACCAGTTGTCTGCCAGCAGCCTCGGGACGACGACGGAGATCACCTCGGTGCCCCGCAGCGCGGTGCACCAGGCCTCGGCTGTCCTGGTCTCGGTGGCCGGGTGGCCGTCGATCGCCGTGTTCGCCTTCGGGCTGCGCCAGTTCGGGAAGCCGTTCTCGCTCCACCGGACGAGGACTCCTCCTGGCGTCAGCGCGCGGATCGGGTTACCGCAGGACGCGGTGGTCCGGCCCGGCTTCTTGGTGACCGTGCACGGGCTGTGCAGCCGGCCGGTGCTCAGGTAGACGATCAGCGCGGAGAAGCTGGACACGTCGTTCCAGGTAGCTGACCGCCAGGCGGCCGGGTAGCGGAAGGCGACGCCCATGCCGCTGAAGTTCGCGGTCGCGGTCGCGGTGGCCGGCTCGGCGACCGCGGAGGCCGGATGCGGGCCTGCGGCCGCGGCGCAGCCGACGGTCACTACCGCCGTGGCGGCAGTCGCCGCGAGCGCCATCGCCAGGCGGTTCCGGTGAGTCACGGTAAATGAGACGTCCGCCGGCTCGTCGAGGTTGCGCCGCGCCGCGCAAGTGGCGGCCCGGGAGCGGAGCCGCCAGCGCGCCTGGTGTTAACTATCGGTATGCCAATCGACGGAGACTACGAGCCGAGCCCCGCTGGCTGGGTGCGCGACCAGGTGGAGCAGTACGAGAGCTCGGGCGGGACGCAGGGCACGACGCTGCGTGAGACCAGCCTGCCCGTGGTGGTCGTGACCAACCGCGGCGCCCGCAGCGGCAAGGTCCGCAAGACGCCGGTGATGCGGGTGGAGCACGACGGCCGGTACGCCGTGGTCGCCTCGAAGGGCGGCGCCCCGGATAACCCGCTGTGGTACTACAACATCCGCGCGAATCCCGAGGTGGAACTCCAGGACGGCCCGCACAAGCAGGACATGGTGGCCCGCGAGGTCAGCGGGGACGAGCGGGCCGAGTGGTGGCAGCGCGCGGTCGCCGCGTTCCCGCCGTACGCGGAGTACGAGAAGAAGACCACCAGGCAGATACCGGTGTTCGTGCTGGAGCCAGTGACCTTGGGCTAGCCGTTGATCGTGCCCACGCCGGGGATGATGGGCTCCCAGACGGTCATGTAGATCGGCCCGGCATGCGAGCACGACTCGAGATCGAAGGCAGCGTACGTCGCGCTGTACTCGCCGGGCGGATAGACCCGCAGCAGCGCCGCCGAGTACACCGGATCGCACCCGGGCTCTGTGGTCACCGCGGCGTCGTGGTAGGCCAGCATGGTATGCGCGGTCGCGCCTGGCGCGAGGATGACGGCGTGCGGGGCGACCGCCCGGTTCCAGTCGGCCGGGCTGCCGAGCTGGCGTCCGCCGCGGCCGATGGCGGAGACGCCCGGGAAGCCGTACAGCGAGCAGGCGTGGCCGCTGAGGTTGGTGAACTCCAGCGGGTAGTAGATGGTGCCGGCCGCTCCGTTGCCTTGCTCCACCGCGACCCAGACGCCTAGGCCGGAGGCGGTGCAGCGGGGCACGGGGGAGGCCGCCGGGCGCGCCGTCCCCGACGAGGTGGCCGCGTAGGCGGCCGACGAGATGGCCAGCCCGGCCACTACCGCCGCGGCGACCGCGATGACGCGGCGGGTTGTCGTTGAGAAGCGTTTCATGATGTTCGTCCTGTGATGCACTGGTTCCGCTTTCTGTGGAACCTTTATGCCGTTAAGACGGCGATGCCGGGCTTTCGGTTGGAAACCTCGGCTCGCGGGCGACGTCGCGCCGAGCCCCAGCGCGCACCGGGCACGCGTCATTGGGCACACTGGTGCGGTGACAGCACGGGCGGAACTGACGCGCAGGGCGCAGGCTCACGGCATCGCGGTCTCGTACACCGACTGGCAGGGCCGCGTGGTCGAGGTGAGCGACGAGACGCTGGCCGCGGTGCTCGCCGCTCTGGCTGACGGTGGCGGTGTTACCCCGGCTGGTCGTCATCCCCTGGCACAGCCGCTGGCCGTGGCACCGCTGCCCGCACGCCGGTCGTGGGGCTTCGCCGTGCAGCTTTACTCGGTGCGCTCGCGCGCCTCCTGGGGACACGGCGACCTGCGCGATCTGGCAGACCTCGCGACGTGGAGCGGCCGCGCGCTCGGCGCGGACTTCGTGCTGGTCAATCCGCTGCACGCGGCCGAGCCCATGCCGCCGGTCAGCCCTTCCCCCTACCTGCCGATGAGCCGCAGCCATGTCAGCCCGCTCTACCTCAGGATCGAGGACATCCCGGAATACGCCGCGCTCGGCGCGAGCGACCGCGCCCGGATCGACCGCCTCGCCGTGCCGCTGCGCGCGGCGAGCGCCACGGCGGCGCTCATCGACAGGGACGCGGTCTGGGCCGCCAAGCGGGAGGCGCTCAAGATCATCGCCAGGGTGCGGCTCAGCCCGCGGCGCCGTGCCGAACTCGACGAGTTCCGCGCGCGCCACCGGGAGACGCTCGACAGCTGGGCGACCTGGTGCGCGATCGCCGAGGTGCACGGGCCTGACTGGCGGGCGTGGCCGCGGCCGCTGGCCGATCCCGGCTCGGCGGAGGTGGCGGAGCTGCGCCGGAAGCTGGCGGACCGGGTGGGCTTCCATGCCTGGCTGCAGTGGCTGACGTCGCAGCAGGCCGCCGCCGCGCAGCAGGCCGGCCGGCAGGCGGGCATGGGCATCGGCGTCGTCGCTGACCTCGCCGTGGGCTCGCATCCCGGCGGAGCCGACGCCTGGACGCACCGGGACGTGATCGTCCACGGCGTCAGCGTCGGCGCCCCGCCTGATGAGTTCAACCAGCTGGGTCAGGACTGGACGTTGCGGCCCTGGCATCCCGGCCGCCTCGCGGCGCAGGCCTTCGGGCCGCTGGCCGAGCTTGTCGCCGCGACGACGCGGCACTCGGGGGGCGTGCGCATCGACCACGTCATGGGGCTGGCCAGGCTGTGGTGGATACCGGCCGGCCTGCCGCCCGGCATGGGCACGTACGTCCGGTACGACCACGAGCTGATGGGCGGGGTGGTAGCCGCCGGAGCCGCGGACGCGGGCGCGGTGGCCATCGGCGAGGATCTCGGCACGGTAGAACCCTGGCTGCGCGCGTTCCTGGCGGCGCGCCGGATACTCGGCACCTCCATGCTGTGGTTCGAGCGCCGCGGCGACGGCACGCCGCGCCGGCCCGGCGGCTGGCGCCGCGGCTGCCTGGCCACGGTGGGCACGCACGACATGCCGCCTGCCTCCGCGTTCCTCACCGGCGATCAGGTCACGATCCGGGCCAAGCTCGGCCTGCTCACCCGCCCGGAGGAGGACGAGCGAGCCGCTGCCAGCGCGGAGATGACGGGATGGCTCGCCGCGCTGGCCCGCGAGGGCCTGCTCGCCGGGGCCGCGCCGAGCCCGGAGGAGTTCACCGCCGCCCTGTACGCCTACCTGACGCGCACGCCTGCCCTGCTGGTCGGCGTCTCGCTGGCCGACGCGGTGGGCGATCGCCGCCCGCAGAACATGCCGGGGACGGTGGACGAGTATCCCAACTGGCGGATCCCGCTCGCCGACGGCGACGGGCAGCCGGTCCTGCTCGAGGACCTGCCCGCGCAGCCTGGCCTGCAGGCCGTCGCTGCGGCGGTATCCGGCGGCCTGCGACGGACGGCCGGGCGCGCCAGACGGCCGTAAAGCCGCCGGTGGTTACAGCGGGCCTGCGCAGTTGGAGGCGAACTGCGGATTCGGCTGCACCGCGCTGGTGCTGGTGCCGCCGTACCTGGAGACGTCGGGAGCGCCGTACTCGGCGTCCCCGCCGAAGTTGTTGACCGTGTTCGCCAGGGTCCCGCCGAAGTTCCACACGCACGAGGTCTGGTAGGACCCGAGCGCGAAGCCGTACGGGCCGCTGAGCGAGTAGTACGGGTAGAAATCGGCGTCGGTCGGCGGCACGACGCAGCCCGCCCCCGTGGCCGTGTTGCACAGGAATGCGGAGCCGTTGATGTCGGTCTCGAACTGGATCTGCGGATACGGTTGCCCGTTGCCCTGGAACGGCCCGACATATTCCATCGCCGTCGGGTGATCCGGGTTCCCGGTCGCCGGCCAGGAGGATCGCTGGTACGACAGGCCGTCGAAGTCCAGGTCGCCGTTCTGGTACCTGTCGGCGAAGCACTGGTTGGCATCCGACCAGGCGGTGGTGGTCACCCCGTTGACCTCGATGGTCCTGGATCCCTGCGGGAAGCAGAAGGCGTCGGCGTACTCACACAGGTCACCGCTGGCCGGGTTGTCGCTCGGACAGGCCTGCGGCTCCCCGTTGGGTCCCTGCGTCTCAGCGTTCTGGCAGGTCGTGCCGGTTGCTGTCGTCGTGCACGGACCCTCGCCTACCGCGTTCGGCCCCTCCGTCCCGCCGATGCAGGTGTCGTAGGTGTCGTCGTCGGTAAAGGACTGGCCGTTCGTGAAGCTTTCTGAGAACGGGTCCTGGTAACTCAGCGAGTTGCAGACCTCCGAGTGGCCGATCTCCTGAACCACCAGCGGCCCCCCGGCAAGGTCCGCGGCCCACGGAACCTGGTTCGTGGCCGACGCGGTGCTGAACTCCGCGTGGAAGGTGAACGGCGTGCCAGAGCAGTCGGCGATGCTGGTGTTCATGAAGCCGTTCGCCGCGCTGGCGGTCATCCACCCGGTCTGGTGGGTGGTCAGATCTCGGATCGTTGCCGTGAAACCTTGCGGCGGGTCGGTGATCGAGATCTGCAGTACGTCACCCTGGTTGATCAGCAGCGTGTGGGAGTTGGGCAGGAACGTGCTCACGTCCGCGAGCTGCGGGCTCGGCGGCCCGGCCGGGATGCCGTTGTTCTGCAGGAACGCGAAGTTGACCGGCTCCTCACAGTTGGCGTTGCAGACGGCGAAGCCGAACGTGCACTCAAGGCTGTCGATGGTCAGCGCCGCGCACCACTGGGTCACGCTGCAGCTCTCGCTGTCCACGAATGGCGTGTAGCCCGGCGGGTAGAGCTGCAGTTCCATGAACGCGGAGCCCGCGTCGGCCGGGCTGCCTGGGTCGCTGATGTTGCTGTCGCTGTCCGGGGTGCACGCGTTCTGCGGGTAGGAGTCCGGGTCGCACATCGCAAGGCCGAACCAGGGCGCGATGGAATCCTGGCCGTAGTTGGTAACGCTGCCGGCAGGAGTCGGCGCGAGCTTGGGGTCCACCGGCACCTTTACCAGGTACGTCATCGTATTGGCCGAGCCGGGCGTGTTGGAGATGAACCTGACCCCGGGCTCGTCATGGCCGACGTACCAGCCGTTGTCGATGAACCTGTTGCCCTTGCCGTCCACGACCTTGATCGGGTCGGTGCACAGGTCGCCCGCGAGCTTCTTGACGGCTTTGTAGCTCTTGCTCCAGCCGTTGCAATCGAGCTCATTGGTGGCATTCGGCGCGACCGACCCGGCGGGCGCCGCCGCCGTCGTCGCCGAGCTAGCGCTCGCAGCGGCCGTGCCGACCAGGCTCAACTGGCAGACGAACGCGACGCCTACCGCAAGGACGACCAGCGTACGCCGTCTCCGCCACCCGTCCTTGGGCGATCCGCGCCCGTACTGTCCCTCTCCTGACCAGGTGATACGCATCTGGTTCCTTCTCGTTCGGGCGTACTGCCGGTCCCGGCATGCATCCTCAGCCCGACCGTCACGCCGCTACGCCCGCCCCGCGATCGAGACGGTTTGTTTCAAGTTTCCAGTCAAACTTGAATGTATGGAAGCAAGTTACGCAGTCGTTATCTATTTGTTGAAACGGCGTTAAGCCGGACGGGCGAAACCGGAACCGGCGACTTTGCGGCCGCCAGGCATCAGTTGACGAGGCAAGCGATAGAGTCCACACGTGACGACCCGCGAAGAACTGGACGCGCTTTCCTCCCATGAGCTGCACGACCTCGCCGTACGGCGGGCGCTGCATCACGCCGACGTGGAGTTCTTGTGGGAACTGCTGCGCGCCCTGCCCACGGCGGAGGCCGTCGAGGGACATCCGCAGCACGCCGGGACTGACATCACCAAGGTCTGGGCGCTGATAGCGGACGCGATCGACTCCGGGGAAGGGGATGTCGCCGAAGGGCTGCGCCCCCTGTACATCGACTACCTGCTCAAGCACGGCACAGCGGCCGGCTGACGCGGGGCTCTACATGACGAATGGTCGCGGGCCGACCCGGCCCGCGACCATTCACAACGCGCTGTGGTTCAGTTATTCGGCCTTGTCGAGGACGCCCTCGATCTCGAGCGTGATCGTGACCTTCTCGCTGACGGCGACGCCGCCGCCGGGGATCGGGCCGTTGTAGCTGACGCCGAAATCGTGCCTGTTGATCTCGCCGCTGGCCGAGAAGCCGGATCGCGTGCCGCCGTAGGCGTCGGGGCCGAAGCCGTTGACCTCGAGCTTCAGCGTGACCGGCCTGGTGTTTCCGCGGATGGTGAGATCGCCGTCGAGCAGGAGGTCGTCGCCGTCCTTGCGGACGCCGGTGGACTGGAAGGTCAGCGTGGGGTGCGACTCCACCTCGAAGAAGTCCGCGCTGCGGATGTGGTTGTCCCTGTTGGGCTCCCCGGTGTTAACCGAGCTGAGGTCGACGGTGGCCGTGACGCTGGACTGCAGCGGATCGGGCGCCGTGGTGAAGGTCCCCTCGAACTTGTCGAAGCGGCCCCGCACCTTGCTCACCATCATGTGCCTGACCACGAAGGATACTTCCGAGTGCACCGGGTCGATGGTCCAGGTACCGGCGACGTAGCCGGGAATCTCCACGGCGGTGTCGGTCATGATTCCTCCAAATATCTGAGTTCTTACTGGTGCGTAACTCTGCTGGCGTATCAAGGTTCCTTATAGTAACCTGGTATAGTTGAACCGTCAAGTACCGGGTACGGGCCGACGGAGTGAAGCCTATTGGGGCAGCAGAGGAGGTGTTAGCCTGATGAGAGGGGAGGAACCAGTGGACTCCGGGCAAGTGGACGCGGTTTGCGAGTCGTCAGACCCGGTCGGTGAACCGTCCGCCTGTCAGGCCCGAGAGGTGCTCCAGCGAGTCGGCGACAAGTGGTCGGTCTACGTCATCGACCTCCTCGGGCAGGGCACCATGCGGTTCACCGAACTGCACCGCATGATCGATGGCATCACCTCCAGGATGCTCACGGTAACGCTGCGCGGACTCGAACGGGACGGCATCGTGACCAGGACCATCCACCCGGTCATCCCGCCGCGGGTCGAGTACGCGCTCACGCCCATGGGGCGAACGCTGCTTGACACCATCGGCCAGCTCGTCGCGTGGTCGCATACCCACCTTCCCGAGATCGAGGCCGCCAGGGCCGCCTACGACGCCAGGCACCCGCTTCAATAGGCTGGCGTGCGTGGACCACCACACCGGAGCACCGGCAGACCAGGCCCAAGCGGGCGAGGACGCGGACCTCAGGCGGCGGCGCGGCTCGTCGTTCGGCGGCGCGGCGGCGGCCTACGCCGAGCACCGTCCCGATTACGCCGAGGCGGCCGTCCGCTGGGCGCTGGAGCCGGTCGCGGATCGCGTACCGCTGCGGGTACTCGACCTGGCCGCGGGGACGGGCAAGCTGACCGCCACCATCGCCAAGCTCGGCGCCGAGGTCACCGCCGTGGAACCCGACCAGGACATGCTCGCCGAATTGCGGCGCGGCCTTCCCGGGATACGGGCGCTGGCAGGCCAGGCGGAACAGATCCCGCTGCCGGACGGCAGCGTCGACGCGGTGCTCGTCGGCCAGGCGATGCACTGGTTCGACCTGGACCTTGCGATGCCGGAAATCGCCCGCGTGCTCACCCCGGGTGGCGTCGTCGCGGGCCTGTGGAACGTGGACGACGACCGGGTGCCCTGGGTGGCGGAACTGGCCGAGATCAGCAAGAACAAGGCCAGCCCGACGCTGCTCGGGTGGCGGCAGGGCATCGGCGAGTCCCGCCTGGAGCGCCTCATCACGGCCGGCTCCGGCCAGGCACGGGCGGGTAATCCAGCAGAGGACGCGGATCAGCAGGGCACCGACGGGACCCTGAGGCGCTTGTTCCACACGCCCGAGCGGCGCGAGTTCGAGCACGGGCAGCCGCGAACCGCCGACTCACTGCTCGCGACCATCGCCACCCACTCCAACCTGCTGGTGATGGACGAGGCCGGACGAACCAGGCTGCTGGCCAGGGTCAGCGACTTCCTGCACGCGCGCCCGGAGACCGCCAGCGGCGAGTTCGCGCTGCCGATGGTCACCGTTACCCTGCGCGCGCTGCGGCGGTAGCCTCCGCCTGCCGGAACAGCTGCAGGGCCGAGGACCCGAAGACGGCGCTGTAAGAGGCCCAGTCGTAGTCGCCGCCCCATTCGTAGCCGCCGATCACCCCGAAAATCGTGCCGGTCCCCTTGCTGCCGTCATAGCCGAGGACCCAGGGACCGCCGCTTGTCCCGTCCCGGTAACCGCCGCAGTAGAACTCCATCTGATCGGCCTCGAACTCGAAGCTGCTCGTCACGCACCCTACCGGCTTGTCCGCCGAGTCGTTGTAACCGATCACCTTGATCGGATGGGTGTATCCGCGGTCGATGCCAAGCTGCAGGCCGCCGGTCACGCGCTGAAGCCGTCGGCCGCCGGATGGGGCCACGGACAGGAACGCGAAGTCGACGTCGGGATCGTGCGACCGCCGCCAGGCGCTGGCCACGACGACCGCCTGAACCGCCCAGGCGCCGTAGGGCTCTCGTCCGTCCTGGTATCCGGGAACGAACTCCAGGCGGGTCGCATACCCGCTGCCGTACACGCAATGGGCGGCGGTGATAACGAGGTTCTGGGTATCGCTGTCGACAACGCTCGCCGTGCAGAAATGCCTGCCGGAACCCGTGGTGAAGAAGAGCGCGCCGACCGTAGGCACGCCGTCGAACGTCACGGCGTTCGGCGTGCCTGGCGGCGGGCTGGCCGTGCCGATCCTGCTCCCGGCCGACGTGGGCGTGGCGGTCGCCATCCGCGAGGCCGTCCAGAAATCGCGCGCTGCGCCCTGCGCCGATTGCCCGATGAAGTGCGCGGTCCCGATGGCCGGTCCCGCCTCGGCCGCGGCCGCCCTGGTGGCGGGGCTCTGCGCGAGTACCGACGCGGCGACCACGACACCGGCAAATACCAGCCTGCACAACCCGCCGTGGAACCTGGAATTCCGGATAGGCCCGGCGGCTCTGGAACCGTCACAATAGCCCGCGGACATCAATATCCCCCATGAATGAAGGCCCCACTCCGGCGCTGTCCGTTTTGCAATACAAGATGGCAGCTCGCCCACCAGGCCTAGGGAGGATGCACGTACCATTGTTGTTCACATGCGCGAAACGATCAACAAGCGTGCTCCCATAATGACGCGCGCAGAGCAGACCAGGCTCGCTTTCCTCACCTCGACGCACGTGGTCGATGACCTCTACCAGGGCGCCGTGCCGGCGCTTCTGCCGTTCCTCGCGATCGAGCGCCATTACAGCTATTCCGGCCTGACCGGGATCACCCTCGCGGCTACCTTCCTCGCCAGCGTGGTCCAGCCGGGCTTCGGCGCGCTCACCGACAAATACCGGAACCTCGGCTGGCTGGTCGCCGTCGGCCTGCTCGTCGCCGGGCTCGGCATCGGGCTGTCCGGTCTCGGCGACAGCTACCCGATCACCTGGTTCGCCGTCGCCGCGTCCGGCATCGGAGTCGCCGCCTACCACCCCGAGGCGACGAGGACCGCGCGCGGCCTGGCCGGCGATTCCACCCAGGCCATGAGCTGGTTCTCCGTCGGCGGCAACGCGGGGATCGCGCTCGGCCCGGTCGTCGTCACCCCGATCCTGCTGGTCACGCACCTGCACGGGACACCGCTGCTGGCGCTGCCTGCCATGGTCATGGCGGCGGTGCTCGCGATCCGCCGACCGTGGCGGCGGGTGCCCGAAGCCAAGCCGCGGTCACCCGGGCAAGGGCAGACCGGCAAGGCGGCCGCGGCGCGGGACGACTGGCACGGCTTCGCGAGGCTGACCACGGTCGTCGTGCTCCGGTCGGTCGCCTACTTCGGCCTGGCGTCGCTGCTGGCGCTGTTCGCCATCCGGCACTTCCACCAGTCCGCGGGGGTTGGCTCGGCGGTGCTCACGGTGTTCATCGGGTCGGGCGTGGCCGGCACGCTCGGCGGCGGCTGGCTGGCCGACCGCTGGCAGCGGATCGGCACGATACGTCTGGGCTACGGCCTGGCCGCGATCGCGATAGCGCTGCTCGTCGCGGCGCCTGACGTGGTGCTGCTGTTCGTCGCGGCGGCGGTCACCGGCGTCGTGCTGTTCGCGCCGTTCGCCGTCCAGGTCACGCTCGGCCAGGACTTCCTGCCGAACAGGATCGGCGTGGCCAGCGGCGTCACACTCGGCCTCGCCGTCTCCGCCGGCGGGCTCGCCGCCCCATTGTTCGGCCTGCTGGCCGACTCATACGGACTGACCGCCGCGCTCGGAGCCGTCGTCGCGTTCCCGGCGGCGTCCTTTGCCCTGACCTTCCTGCTGCGCGACCCGCGCGCTGCCGGTCTCAGGCCAGAACCGGCCTCGCCCGTGTGATCGAGCCGACCTGGCCGGGCGAGACCGCGGCCTGGATGCCGCTGCTGGCCCGCACGACAAGTTCCGGCGTGAAGACGAAGCGGCGATGCTCGTGCTCGGCGGGCCGGTCGGCCTCCTCAAGCAGGAGCTCGGCGGCCGCCCGCCCGAGCTGGTACTTCGGCTGGCGGACCGAGGTGAGCGGCACGGCCGCGGCGGCGGCGAACTCGATGTCGTCGTAGCCGACCACGGCCGGGTCCCTGGGTACCGTGACCCCCGCCTGGCCGAGCCGGCGCAGCAGAGGACGCGCAGGTACCTGCGTTCCTTGTCGTCCGCCTCATCGGAGTTGCACAGGATCACGGCCGCGGCGGCCGTCCTCGACACCGCCAAGTACCGGGGCAAGATCGCGCTGACCGGGCTCGGCACTCCCGATGAGATGAAGAAGTACGTCTCGGACGGGACGGTCGTGTCGTTCGAGCGGTGGAACCCGGCCGACCTCGGCTACCTGGCCGCGTACGCGGCGGTCGAGCTGGCCTCCGGCAAGATCACCGGGGCGGCGGGCCAGACGTTCACGGCCGGCAAGCTCGGCTCGTTCACCGTCGGCGCGGACAGCACGGTCCTGCTCGGCCCGCCCTACGTCTTCGACGCCGCCAACATCAACAACTTCAACTTCTGACACAAGCCGGATCACCGTGGGTCTTTACTTCCCTTATAGCGGAGGTAAAGACCCACGATCCTGGATCAAAGGGTAGGCAGCCATGGAGAGGGTCTGCTTTGTGGGGCGGGTGAGGGCCGAGCGGCTGGAGGAGTACCGGGAGCGGCACCAGCGGGTCTGGCCGGAGGTGCTGGCCGCGCTGCGCGAGGCGGGCCGAGATAGCGCCCTGTTTCGCCGAACCGAACGGGCGGCCGCTCGATCAGGGATTCGGCCGGATCGCCGAGATCTTCCGCCTGGACTGACCCGCCAGCCATGGTGGCCCGCGCGAGGGCGCGGGACGTTTTAACCGAAGTGGAGATGAACCGGAAATGCGTGACCTGACCGCAGTCAAGACAGCGCTGAGACAGCACGAGATCGAGCTGCCCTGCCGGGCGTTCGGGACCACAGGAACGCGGTTCAAGGTGTTCGGCCAGCCGGGGGTGCCCAGGACCCCGTGGGAGAAGGCCGACGACGCGGCGCAGGTGCACCGGTTCACCGGCGTCGCGCCCAGCATGGCCGTGCACATCCCGTGGGACAGGGTGGACGACTACGCCGAGCTGGCCGCCTACGCCCGCGGCCACGGGATCAGGATCGGCACCGTCAACGCCAACGTGTTCCAGGACGACGACTACAAGCTGGGCAGCGTCTGCAACCCCGACCCCAGGGTGCGCGAGAAGGCGCTCCGCCACCTGCTTGCATGCGTCGACGTGATGGACGCCAGCGGATCGCGTGACCTCAAGCTGTGGTTCGCCGACGGCACGAACTACCCGGGCCAGGACGACATCGCGGCCAGGCAGGACCGCCTGGCCGAGGCGCTGCAGGCGGTCTACGCCAGGCTGGCGGAAGGCCAGCGGATGCTGCTTGAGTACAAGCTGTTCGAGCCCTCCTTCTACACCACCGACGTGCCCGACTTGGGCACCAGCCTGCTGCACTGCCAGGCGCTCGGCCACAAGGCCCAGGTAGTGGTGGACACCGGCCACCACGCGCCGGGCACCAACATCGAGTTCATCGTGGCGCTGCTGCTGCGGGCCGGCCGGCTGGGCGGGTTCGACTTCAACAGCCGCTTCTACGCCGACGACGACCTCATGGTCGGCGCCGCCGACCCGTTCCAGCTCTTCCGCATCATGCACGAGGTGGTCAAGGCTGCTGCAGGAGAGCATGCGCCGCTGGCCGGGTGCCTCGCTCGGCGACCTGCCCAGACGGTGCGCTGCATCCTGGACAGCCTGGCGCTGGCCTACCGGCGCACGATCCGCGCGGCCCAGGCGCTGAGCGGCCGGCACGCGGACGTGGTGCACATCGTCGGCGGCGGGACCCGCAACGCGCTGCTCTGCCAGCTCACCGCGGACGCCTGCGAGCTCCCGGTGATCGCCGGGCCTGCCGAAGCCACCGCCCTCGGCAACGTGCTCGTCCAGGGACGCGCTGGGCGCGGCCCCGGCGACCTGGCCGGCCTGCGCGCCCTGCGGGCCACGCAGCCGCAGCGCCGTTACACGCCGTCGGGTAACGCCGCCGCCTGGGCCTCGGCGCAGCAGCGGCTTAGCGGCTGAGCGGCTCGCCGCGCAGCCAGGCGGCGCCGCGCTCGTAGAGACGCTCGACCTCGGGGCCGCGGACGCCCGGCATGTCGGGCTTGACCGGGTAGCCGGCCTGAACCTGGAGGTAGGCCAGGTACCTGTAGCCCTCCGGGTAGCGGGCCAGCACCTCGGGGTCCAGGGCGAGCGTGACGGCCGGGTCGACGGGGTCGAGCCGGTCCTTCTCGTAGATGGGCTGCCGCAGCACGATCGCCCACCGGCCGTCTCGCTGCTCGAAGAAGTCGTAGAACCGGCCGATGCAGGACACGTCGCACAGCACGCCGTCGACCGGGCCGCGCTGCATGATCGTCATCCTGGTCTGCGCGATGGCCCGCGTGCCGTGCAGCGCGATCCGGCAGCCGCCGGTGTAGTGCAGGATGTTGACGCCCCTGGCCACGCCCTCCTGGCTGACCCTGATGAAGTCCTCTTTCGGGCCCTGGAACCAGGTCGCCATCATGTAGCCGTCGTCGTGCCAGCAGGCCCTGAAGGCCTCCCAGTCCCCCGAGTCCCTGGCGTTCGCCCAGGTCTCCACGACGTCCCTGATGATGAGGCGGTCGGCAAGGGTGGCGTCCACCCTCGGCACCGTAGTGCATGACCTGGGGGGCGCACCACTGCTCGTTCGGCCAGAATTGCTCTTATATGGGGAGCAGGACGGTTGCCGAGGAATGGGACGCCAGGCCGGTACGGATGTTCCGGCCCGCCGCGGGCTTCCACGTCGACGTGGGTCGCTGGCCCGCGAGCGTCCCCGCCGTGGGCCAGTTGTTCCGGGAGGGGCTAGAGCTGCCTGCGGGGCTGACCGTGCTGGTGGGAGAGAACGGGTCGGGGAAGTCGACGGTCGTGGAGACGCTTGCGGAGGCCTACGGGCTGAACCCGCAGGGCGGTTCGGCGCTGGCCAAGACGTTCCAGGTCAGGCCCAGCGAGCCAGGCATCGGCTCCGGGCTGACCGTGGTGCGCGGGGCTCGGCCCCGGTGGTCCTATTTCCTGCGCGCCGACACGATGCACCTGCTGTACTCCTACCTGGAGGAGAATCCGGGCCGGGTGCCGGAGCGGCTGCACGAGCTGAGCCACGGCGAGGGGTTCCTCGAGATCCTGCGCACCCGGGTGAACGCGACCGGCTTCTACCTCATGGACGAGCCGGACGCGCCGCTGTCCTTCACCGCCTGCCTCGGGCTGGCCGCGACGCTGCACGACCTGGCCGCCGCCGGGTCGCAGCTGGTCGTGGCCACGCACTCCCCCGTCCTCGCGGCGGTGCCAGGCGCCCGCCTGCTCGAGCTCGGCGCCTGGGGCATCCGCCCGGCCAGCTGGGACGAGCTGGACCTGGTGGTCGCGTGGCGGCAGTTCATGCGCGACCCGCGGTCGTTTTTCCGGCATTTCTTCTCCGGCCCGTTATGACGCCGGCGCGCCGTAGACTCGCGGCGTGACTGGGGCGCAGATCAGCGACGCCGCGGCCGAGGTGCTGCGCCGCGTCTTCGGGTACGACTCGTTCCGCGGCGAGCAGCAGGAGATCATCGAGCACCTGTGCGCCGGCGGCGACGCGGTCGCGCTGATGCCGACGGGCAGCGGCAAGTCGCTGTGCTACCAGATCCCCGCGCTGGTCAGGGACGGCACCGGGGTGGTCATCTCGCCGCTGATCGCGCTGATGCAGGACCAGGTCGACGCGCTGCGGCTGCTCGGCGTCAGGGCGGATTTCCTGAACTCGACCCAGGATCCCGATTCGCGGCGCGGCGTCGAGTACGCGTTCCTCGACGGCAAGCTCGACCTGCTCTACCTCGCGCCGGAACGGCTGCGCGCCGAGTCCACGCTGCGGCTGCTGGACCGCGGCACCATCTCCCTGTTCGCCATCGACGAGGCGCACTGCGTGGCCCAGTGGGGGCACGACTTCCGACCGGACTACCTGGGGCTTTCCGTCCTGCACGAGCGCTGGCCCGCGGTGCCGCGGATCGCGGTGACGGCCACGGCGACCGCCGCGACGCGCGCCGAGATCGCCGCGCGGCTGGCGCTGGGCGCGGCACGGCACTTCGTGGCCAGCTTCGACCGGCCGAACATCAGCTACCGGATCGAGCCGAAGAACGAGCCGAAGCGGCAGCTGCTGCGGCTGCTGCGGACCGAGCATCGCGGCGAGGCGGGCATCGTCTACTGCCTGTCGCGCGCCTCGGTGGAGAAGACCGCGGACTTCCTGTGCGCGGAGGGCCTGGTCGCCCTGCCGTACCACGCCGGGCTCGACTCGCGGACCCGGGCGCAGAACCAGGCGCGGTTCCTGCGCGAGGACGGGCTGATCATCGTGGCCACGATCGCCTTCGGGATGGGCATCGACAAGCCGGACGTCCGCTTCGTCGCGCACCTCGACCTGCCCAGGTCGGTCGAGGGCTACTACCAGGAGACCGGGCGGGCCGGGCGCGACGGCGCGCCCGCCACCGCGTGGCTGACCTACGGGCTCGCGGACGTGGTGCAGCTGCGGCGGATGATCGACGAGTCCGAGGGCGACCTGGCGCACCGCAGGCGGCTTGTCGCCCACCTGGACGCGATGCTCGCGCTGTGCGAGACGGCCGGCTGCCGGCGCGCGCAGATGCTCGGGTACTTCGGCGAGTCCTACGCCGGCGCGTGCGGCAACTGCGACACCTGCCTGTCACCGCCCTCGGTCTGGGACGGGACCGTGGCGGCGCAGAAGCTGCTGTCCACCGTGGTGCGGCTGGGACGGCTGAACGGCCCGTCGTTCGGCGCCGGGCAGCCGATCGACATCCTGCTGGGGAAGCAGACGCCGAAGGTCCTGTCCTACCGGCACGACACGCTGTCGACGTTCGGCGTCGGCACCGAGCTGCGCGAGGCGGAGTGGCGCGGGGTGGTGCGGCAGCTGCTCGCCTCCGGGCTGCTCGCGGTCAAGGGCGAGCACGGGACGCTGGGCCTTACCGAGCTGAGCGGAGAGGTGCTGCGCGGGGAGCGGAAGGTGCTGCTGCGCCGGGATGCGCCGCGGCCGGTGCCCGCGGCTGCCGGGGTTTCCGGCGGACGCGGCGGGCGTCCCGGTGCCGGGAGCGGGGCTGGGCGGGCAGGTGCCGGGAGCGTACCGGGGCGGGCCGGCGGCGGCGTGGCGGCGGGAGGTTCGGAGGGCGGGTCCAGGCGGATGACGGCGGGTGACCTGACGCCGCAGGCGGCGGCGGTGTTCGAGCGGTTGCGTGCCTGGCGAACCGGCAGCGCCAAGGAGCAGGGCGTGCCGCCGTACGTGATCTTCCACGACTCGACCCTGGCGCAGATCGCCGCCTCGCCCCCGTCGACGCTTGCCGGGCTGGCCATGGTGAACGGCGTCGGGGAGACCAAGCTGGCCCGCTACGGCCAGCAGATCCTGGACCTGCTCGCGGACGAAGACCCTGGTTCGGACGACTCCGGCGGTCAGCTGCCGTCGGGGTAGCCGCCACGGTGCAGGACCATCGGGTAGTGGGGCAGGGTGGCCGGGAGGCGGACCTGCGCCCGCCAGTTGTCCGGGTAGGGCTCCAGGGCACGCAGGAGCGGCGGTGGCCCGCCGTCGGCGCTCGTGGCCAGGGCCTCAAGGGCGCTGCGGAGGGCACCGATGGCGTCCCGGCCGTAGCGGGCCTGCCAGTGCCGCTCGACCGCTTCGAGGACCTCGTGGTAGGTGGCCTGCGCGCGCAGGCCGCGGGCGGTAAGGCGGGCGATCTTGCCGCGGCTCGCGGCCGGGTCGGGCACCTCGGTGGCGAGGCCGGCCCGGGACAGGACACCGAGCGCCCAGCTGGCGGCCTCCTTCGAGATCCCGGTCAGGAGCGGGATGTCGCGCGGGCGGATGCCGTCGGAGTCCAGCACGCGCAGCAGGTTCGCGCTGGTCGCGAGCGACAGCGACGACCCTTGCTCGTACTCGACCGCGAACGAGAGCAGGACCCTGGACAGCAGCGCCGACAGCGGCAGCGCGGCGGGATCCTCGGGCTGCGGACGGGGCGGGAGCCCGGGGTCGGGGCCTCGGGACAGCAGGTTCGCGCCCAGGATCGGCAGGCAGTCGGGCAGACCCGGGTCGAGCTCGCGGACCAGCGTTGACAGGCAGCCCCTGAGCCGGGCCATCTGGTCGGCGCCGAAGCGCTCGAGCCAGCGCTGCTCGATGAGGCCGGCCATCGGCAGCCAGGTCTGCCGGGCCCGCAGGCCCTTGGCGGTGGCGCGGAGGACGGCGCCGCGCCCCGGGCGGGTCTTGTAGGTCCTGCTGGCCGCGCCGTCGACGGTGATGTAGCTCCAGCGGCGCATGCCATCCAGGTTGGTCGGCGTCCGGGCGAGGGCCTCAAGTTCGGCGACGGTAACGGGGTCCTCGCCGACGAAGCGCATGCAGGTCTCCCACATGGCCATCGAGACCAGCCAGGGCCCGCCGCCGTCGCCCGATACCCCGAAGTTCGTGGTGCGGTGCGGGAGACGGTGCTCGGCCTCGTTGTCGAACTCGATCGTGAACGCGACGAACGCCTGGGACAGCAGGACCGACAGGGAGAGGGCACCAGGAGACTGGGGCTGGGACTGGGGCTGGGGTTGCGGGCTGGCCGCGCGGGAGCGGGGCGCGGCTGTCCGCGGCTGGGCGCGGACAGCCCGGCCGGTGTCCGCGGTGAGCAGGCCCGCCGAGCGGCGCCGGCTGGCGACGGCCGCCGCTTCGTGGTCGTCGGGATCGCGGTCGGCCAGGAGCCATCCGGCGCGGGCGAGAACCTCCTCGGCCTCGGCGGCGTCCAGGGTGGTCCTGGCGGGCTCGCCCACGGAGGCGACCCAGGCATGGAAGCGGGCCCGGGCGGCCTCGTCGCCTCCGGACAGCGACACGCTGATCGCCAGGCGGCTGCCCGCGCCCGCGACCTTGCGGAACTGGCTCAAGACGGTGTCGAGGACCGGCCGTTCCAGGTAGACCGCGACCCCTTCCAGGAGGAACAGGGCCGGCTTGCCGGCGTCGAGTCCGGCTTCCCGCAGCAGGTCCGCGATCGGGTCACGGGTGAAGTCGGCCGGAACGAACCGCACCTGGCCGGCGGCGAGGCGCAGGCGCGCCACCCGCTCCCTCTTGTCCTGCTGCGTCGCGGGATGGTCCACCTCGAACCAGCGGACGCCGGGCTTGGCGTACCGCAGGGCGCGGCCGTCGTAGCCTGCCGCGCCGATGACGACCTGGTCCACGCCGCGGCGCAATGCGCCGACCACGGCCTGGTCGAAGAACCTGGTCCGCGCGGCGAGGTAGTCCCTCATCCGGCCTTCCGGGGCCTGCTGCCCGCCGGTGACGTCGACGGCCAGGGCCTCGTCCGCGGCGGGATCGCCGTAGGGGGCGGGCACCCTGGCGAACCCGAGCCGGTGCGCCGCCACCCGCTGGGCGGTTATCGAGGGGCCGCCGCCTTCCACGTCAGCGCGACCGTGGCCTTCGGTTCACCACCGGCCCATTCTGTCACGGCGGCATCGGCGTCCCGGCGGCCCTGTGGCAGTGTTGACGGCATGGCGACAGAATCCGATCACCGCAGCGTCCGGCTCGAGCGCATCGAGAACAGCAGGTACACGGCCAGCAACGTCCGCGGCGGCCGGATCGATATCGGCACCGGGGCGGGGACCGACTTCACCCCGGTGGAGTTGCTGCTCGTCGCGATCGGCGGCTGCACGGCGGTCGACGTGGACCTGCTCACCTCGCGCCGGGCCGAGCCCGACTCGTTCGAGGTCGTCATCGAGGCGGAGAAGGTCCGCGACGAGGCGGGCAATCACCTCGCCGGCCTGGCGGTGACCTTCCGCGTCCGGTTCCCCGACGGCGAGGCCGGCGACAGGGCGCGGGCGCTGCTGCCGGACGCCGCCAAGAAGTCACACGACCGGCTGTGCACGGTGTCGCGGACCGTCGAGATCGGCACGCCGATCGCCATCAGGATCGAGTGACGACGCCGCCCGCCCTCCTGGTTAGCTGTGCCAGCGGAAGCGCCAGACGGCGAATGTCGCTCCCCCGGCGGTCCACAGGGCGAGGCTGGCCAGGTCCCAGGCGGTGAACGGGCGTACCGCGTAGGCGTTCTGCAGCACCTCGGCGAGCGGCTTGACGGGAAACGCGGCCACCACCCGTGACAGCCAGCTCGGCAGGCCGCTGAAGGTGGGGTCGAAGACGCCGGAGATGATCGCGATCGGGAGGAAGCTCGCGTAGGCGACCGGCCCGGCAGATTCCGCGCTCGTGATGACCGAGCTGATGGCCAGGCCGAGCGAGGCGAAGCAGACGATTCCCAGGATCAGCGCGCCGGCCAGCGCCAGCGACTCGCCCGCCCGCGGCACGGCGCCGAAGGCGAGCCAGCCGATCACCCCGGTTGCCGCGGTGATGAGCAGCGCGGTGACGACCGTGCTCACCAGCAGGCCGCCAAGGTAGGCGCCGGACGGCAGCGGGGTGGTCCTGATCCGCTTGAGCACGCCGTCGTGCCGCAGGACCGCGACCTTGGAGCCCAGGTTCACGTAGGCGGCGACGATGATGCCGAAGGCCAGGATGCCCGGCACGAAGACGGTGGTGTTCTTGATGGTGGTCCCCGGCAGGTGCGAGCCGACGTTGGCCGCCCCGATCAGCAGCAGGATCATCAGCGGAAACACGAACGTGAACAGGGCGTACTCGGCACTGCGCCAGAAGCTGCGCTGCTCGAGGAGAGCCTGCCGGCCGGCCAGGCGGATCGTCCGTGTCATGCGTGATCTGCCTCGCTGGCGGCGGCGCCGGTGAGCTGCAGGTAGGTATCTTCGAGGCGCGGGGCGGTGACGGCCAGGCCGTCCAGGTCACCGAGGCGGTGCTCCCCCGCCCAGGCGAGCAGCACCCGCAGGGTCATGGCCGCGTTACCGGTGTGGCAGACGGCCTGCGATCCGCTGATCGCCAGCTCGATCCCGCCCGGCGGCGGGATCTGCCCGCGGCGCAGCGCGGACGGCGCGGTGAACGAGATTCGCGTGCCCAGGCCCGCCCGGGTCGCGACCTCGTGCGGGGTCCCGGCCAGTTCGATGCGGCCCGCCCGGAGGATGGCGATCCTGTCGGCCAGCCGTTCCGCCTCGTCCAGGTAGTGGGTGGTGAGCAGGATCGTCTTGCCGAGCCCGCGGAGGTTCTCGATCGCCGCCCAGCAGCGCC
>JASHTQ010000340.1 GCA_030040475.1 Streptosporangiaceae bacterium | reverse complement strand
GAGGGCTTCGAGCTGCCGAGCGCGGCGTCGGAGGAACTGAAGAACCCGCGCCGGGACGTCCCGTTCGCGATCTTGCGGTCGGGCATCGGCACCGTGCTGTTCTACGGCGTGCCGATCCTGGCGATCCTGCTCGTGCTCCCCGCCTCCAGGCTGTCCAACGTGGCCGGGTTCGTCGACGCGCTGCAGCAGGTCTTCGTCGTCTACGGCGGTCACCTGACAAGCTCGGGCGCGGTGCTGTCCGGCGCCGGCAAGGCACTGGCCGACGTCGCGGCGATCGGGGTGATCATCGGCCTGCTGTCCTCTGGCGTGGTGTGGCTGATCGGGTCGGACCGCGCGCAGGCGGTCGCGGGCTACGACGGTGCGGCGCCGAGGGCGCTCGGCTATTTCTCCAAGCGGCTCGGCACGCCGATCGGCGTGAACCTGCTCTCCGGCGTCGTGGCCACCGTCGTGCTTGTCCTGACGCTGACGCTGACCAGCGGCAACGCGGCCAAGTACTTCAGCGTCACGCTTGGCCTGGTCATCTCGATGGTGACGATCACCTACGTGCTGATCTTCCCGGCGGTGATCAGGCTGCGGTACAAGTACCCCGACATAGCGCGCCCGTACCGGATCCCGGGCGGGACGACCGGGCTGTGGGTGGCCGGGATCCTGACCACGGCCTGGTGCGTCCTTACCACGATCGCGATCATCTACCCGGGCATCGGCACCTCGGATCCGGACGCCTCGCTGCCGAGCGGGTTCGCCGGCCAGCGCCTGCAGTACACCCTGTCCCAGCTGATCCCGCTCGCCGTGATGATCCTCATCGGCCTGGCCTTCTACGCCGCCGGCGCCCCCACCCGCCGGGCAGCCCGAGTAACGGCCGCCCAGGCGGCAGTCGGTCAGGCCGCTGCAGCACCGGCCACCCCGGCCGACACTCCCCACGCCGGGAACGCACAGCCGCAAACGGCGCAGACGGAGCAGACGGAAACCACACCGGCCGAGTCCCCCAGGGAGTAGCCCGGGCACTCCCAGGCCGGGCCAGGGCAGGGCGGGCCGGGCCCCGTAACCCGGGCTTGTGTCCGCTCCAGTCGGCGAGGGCCGTGTACTCGCGCAGGTAGCCGCGGTCGCGCGACGGCGGGCCCGGCGTGTCGAATTCCTCGGCGTAGCGCCGGCCCGCCCAGACGGCGCCGGCGATCGTTGACGGAGCCCAGGCGTCCCCCACGCACCGCACCGACCGCACGCCCCTGGCGGCGAACTCGTCCCGCCGCTCCTCCAGCGAGAGGAACAGCTCGTCGCGGGGCACCCGCGCGGTCACGAGGAGCACCACGTCGGCGGGCACAGAAGATTCCGCGCCGGTGTACGCGCACGCCAGGCGCGCCTCGCCCGCGCCGACCGCGACCAGGACCGTACCGGCGGACACGACGATCCCCGCCTCGAGGACCCGCCGCTGGATGTCCCCGATCTCCAGCGTGTTGGCGGTCCACGACGACACCAGCGGCGCCGGGGTGACAAGCCGGACCTCGTGCCCGAGCCCGGCCAGGAGTTCGGCGAGCACCCCGCCCATGTAGTAGTGGTCGTCGTCGAACACCAGCACCCGCCGCGCCGCGGCCCCGAGGCGGCCCGCCAATCCATCCCCGCCGAGCAGGTCATCGGGCGTCAGCACGACGGCATCGGCACAGACAGGTATCGCCGTCGTGTGCCACCGCCCCACCCCGTCGGCGCGCCACGAGGCGCCGGTCGCGACCAGGATGTCGGTGAACCCGGACCCGAGCGCGTCGTCCGCGGTGACCGCCTCACCCCGCGCAAGCGTCACCAGGTCGCCGTAGTGCCGCGAGAGCTGCCCGATCCGGTACTCCGCGACCCGCCGCCAGGCAGCAAGCCCCGGCAGGGAAGCCTCCCGCACCACCCGCCCGCCAAGCGAGCGCGAGGCCTCGGCAAGCAGCACCGGATACCCCCGCTGCCCGAGCGCCCGGGCCGCCTCGAGCCCGGCCGGCCCGGCGCCGACGACCAGAACGCTAGCCCCGGAAGACACAGCCGGCCTGATCCGCTCCGGATGCCAGCCCCGGCGCCACTCCTCGCCCATCGACGGGTTCTGCGTGCACCTGATCGGCGACATCGTCATGTCACCGGAGATGCAGATGTTGCACCCGATGCACTCGCGGATGTCTTCCAGGCGTCCCGACTCGATCTTCGAGGGCAGGAACGGGTCCGCGATCGACGGCCTGGCCGCGCCGATCATGTCCAGGATCCCCGCCCGCACCTGGCGCACCATCGTGTCCGGCGAGGTGAACCTGCCGACCCCGATCACCGGCTTGGCCGACAGCTGCTTCAGCCCCGCGATCAGCGGCTCCCGCGCGGCCTCGGCCGCGAACCGCGACGTCGCCGAGTCCAGCTCCCAGCTGCCGAGGACGAGGTCCCACACGTCGGGCAGGTGGTCGAGCAGCGAGATCACCTCGCCCGCCTCGGCAGGCGTGATGCCAAGGTCCCCAAGCCCCTCGTCGACCGTCAGCCGGCACGCGACCGCCGCCCGCCCCTCGCACTCCTCGCGCGTGTCCGCCAGGATCTCGGCGAGCAGCCTGGCCCGGTTGGCGACCGAGCCGCCGTAGCCGTCGGTGCGCTGGTTGTACCGGGGGGACAGGAAGTGGTGCAGCATGCTCAGGTTGTGGCCGGCGTAGGCGTAGATCACGTCGTACCCGGCGGCCAGCGCGCGCCGGACCGCCGCCCGGTGCCACCGGCGCAGGTCGGCGATGTCCGACAGGGACATCATCCGCGCCTGGACCGGGTCGTTCGACCACGTGACGACCGGCAGGTGGGCCGGCCCCAGCGGCGGTTCCCTGCTGGCGAGGTTCGGCGCGTTCATCCCGTTGTGCGCGAGCTCGATCCCGGCCAGCGCGCCGCCGTCGTGGATCGCGGACGCGATCCTGGCCAGCGCGGGCAGGTCCCCGTCGTCCCACAGCCGCAGCTCGATAAACGGGGTGATGTCCGAACTAGGGTGGATCTCCACCTGCTCGGTGCACACCACGGCCCAGCCGCCCTCGGCCTTGACCGACCGCATCGCGGCCTGCGCGGTGGGATCCCGGTACCCCATCCCGTTGCAGTGCGGCACCTGGAAGAACCGGTTCTTGGCGCGCACCGGCCCGAGCTGGACCGGCTCGAACAGGACGTCGTAACGGCTGTCACGAGCCAAGTCAGCGTACCGGCCCCTCGGTCTCCCGCCGCAGGTGGAAGAACTGCGGCTTGAGCACGAACCGCGCGACAAGCATCAAGATCACCCCGACGGCGACGATCCCGACCAGCGACCAGACCTGCGGCGCGGTGGAGACAAGCAGCGACTTGACGAAAAGCCAGCCGAGGAAGACGGCGGCGGCCAGCGGGAGGATGCCGATGATCACCCCGTCCATGACGTTGCTGAAGATCCGCCGCCAGTAGTAGACGATCGCGGCCAGCGCGGTCAGGATGTAGAACGCGGCGTACAGCAGGGCGGTCACCGCGATCGCGTCGTTGAAGGCGTTCGCCAGCGACGTGGACAGCAGGTAGGCCCAGGTCCCGCCGAGCAGGATCACGCCGACGAGCAGGCTCGCGGCGACCGGGGTGGAGAACCGCTGGTTCACGTTGCCGAGGAACGGCGGCAGCACCCGGTGGCTGGCCATCCCGTAGATGACCCGGGCGCCGAGCACGATGCCGACCCCGGTGGTCGCGATCACCGACAGCGCGAGGCCGAACGCCATCACCTTGGCCCAGTTGCTCCCGCCGAGCGCCTGCGCCACGTAGACAAGGCCGGAGGTCGAGTTGGCCTGCAGCTTGGCCGGCGACACCGCGCCCTGCAGGCCGACCTGGGCGAAGGTGTAGACGACAGCGAGCAGCGCGACCGCCATCATGGCCGCCCGGCCCGGGTTGGTGCGCCGGTGCCTGACCTCCTCGTTGACGTAGACCGTGCCGTCCCAGCCGGTGTAGGCGAACAGCGCGACCAGGAACCCGGCCGACAGGCTGCCCTTGCCGGCCACGCCGCGGATGCTCCACCAGCCCTTGGTGATGGGGTAGGTGCCGTGGTGGTGGCCGAGGACGAACACCAGGCCGACCGCGGCGAAGCCGAGCAGGATCACGTACTCGAGCAGCCCCATGCCGACCTGGGTGCGCGCGGTGATGCGGATGCCGACGATCGCGATCACCAGCATGCCGACGATGACCGCGGTGTCGATGGCGAGGTTCGGCGGGACGGCGGTGGAGTTGGAGCCGAAGACGGCGAGCACCGAGGGCCCGAGCACCACCGTGGTGCTGACCGTCCCGATGATGCCGCCCATGATCATCAGCCAGCCGACGATGAAGCCGACGTAGGGGTTGATCACCCGCCCGACCCACTCGAACGCCGCGCCGCAGTTGGCGTTCCACAGGTTCAGCCGGCGGTAGCAGTTGGCGATCACGAGCATCGGCAGCGCCATCAAGATGAGCGCCGGCCCGCTGGCGTAGGCGGTGGCCGCGGCGAGCGAGGCCAGGATCAGCCCGACCGACGCGGCGGGCGCGGCCGTCGCCATCCCGATGACGGTGTCCTGCGCCACGCCGATCGCGTTGGGCTCGAGCCTGGTCTCGCTGGTGGGCGCGGGACTTGTGAAGGTCGTCGGCGAATCAATCGCCATCTGG
>JASHTQ010000339.1 GCA_030040475.1 Streptosporangiaceae bacterium | reverse complement strand
GGCGGGTGAGGCAGGTGAGATGCGGCGGTTGCGGCAGGTGCGATCCGCGGGGCGAACGTGTCCGGCCACGGCACTAGGTCCGCTGTCGTGGCTCGGGAATTCTCCCCTGGCGGAACCAGCGCACGTGACTAACGGAAACCGGCCCATGGTCTGGGCATTGCTCGACGACTGCGGTCCCCGGGCGGCGTGGGCGGGGGTGCCCGGGTCCGCCGACGGCCCGGCGAGCCGGCCGGAGCCCGGACAGCGCCGGGCTCCGGCCGCTCCGGCGCTCAGGCCGGGAAGCCGGACCTGATGCCCATGAATCTGCCGCCGGCTGAGCATTCCGAGGACGAGGACCCGGATCGCCGAGTCGGCGCGTTTCGGCTGGCGACCTCCGGGTCGTGGCTGACGCGCCCGATGTGCCGGTTCTGTTCTCTCCGCGATCACCGAGCTGCTACGCACGCTCGCCCACTCCCACGACACCACCGTCCTGGTCGTAACGCACGACGAAGCGATAGCCAGTAGCAGCGACCGGACGTTCCGCCTCGCCGACGGCCGCCTCGACGAGGAAGACTCCGATATTCGGCGCCCACTCCCGGTTGGACGCGAAGTCATGTTTCAGTACCAGTTGAAACCAGAGCGCCGAGCGCCGTGAACTCTGCCTCGCTAATAATTGGCGTGGCTCCGTATCGTCCCGCTAGGTAGCGCCTGCTAAGCGCTTCATCTTTTCTAGGATTCAAGTCTGTAAGTGGATACAGACGCGTTCTGCCGTCCGGGAGCTTTTCTGTGAACCATACCTGATCACGTCCGAGGATACGTTCTCCCACAGAGTCACCTAGAAGCCCGGCCTCATGAGAATTGAAGATCAGCTGAGCTCCCCTGGGGTTAGAAGCTGGATTCTGAAATGTACGAACCAGCTGCGTGACCAGAGCGGGATGCAGGCTCGATTCCAGCTCATCTGCTAGCAGAACTGTCCCGCGCGCCAAAGCGTCCAGCACAGGTCCCACGAGACCGAGCCGAACCAGCGTGCCAAGTGATTCATCAGAGACCTCGAATTCTACATTTGCACTAGTTCCCTGATGGCTCAGCGTTAGATCCATAAAAGAATCTTCATCAGATGCGGGCGAGCTTGCCTCGCCTTCACTGTCATTCAGAATACGCATCACACGCCGAATGCGTTCCATCATCTCGGGATCTGGTTTCCGAGTCCGCGCGTCGGTGATGCCAAGATCGGCTGCATGAAGCATATCCAGAACGAGCTGCCTACTTTCCTCATGTGTTAGAAGCTGCGCTGTATACATCCAGCGTCTCTCTCGACTCGAAGCCTCAGCGAGCATAAGATTTGATTCAAACCATTCATAAAGTGGCAGGAGGTCAGGATGGTTTGCAGCGGCCGCGGCGGAAAGAAACAGAGAATTGGGCCGGAGAATTTCCGTAACTGCCCGGCTCCTGGCGCGATTAGCCTCTCCGAGCTCAACGGGGCGGTCCGCATGGCGACGGAACAGCAGCGCCGCTTTCCCGTGAGGATAACGACGCGCCCATTCCTCGATAACCTGCGTGTCATCTACACGGAACCCGTATTCATGCCTGATGCCGTTTAGGACTAGGTCGACGCTGAACTCGGACGGCGCCTTCTCTGAATGGGGGTCAAGACGGAAAGGTCGCCGCAGTATACGGCCAGTACGGCTAGTGGCTCTAAAGAGGTGAGGACAATCCGGCGCATGTCATCCATAACGCGCAGAAGGTTTGTCTTACCGGAGGCGTTCGCTCCGAAGATTCCTGCGGCAGGAAGGACATAGAGCAGGCGCTTGCCACCTTCTCGCCAGGGCACGCCTCGCGGCACTCCGTCCTCCGCCATGGCAGTCGCCTCAAGCGACAACTCCAGTGGATCCCGGAAGGAGCGAACGTTCTCGGCCCGGAATGCCAGAAGCATAGACTGAGCCATGGACGAACCTTCCTCGGTCATGAGATCGATCATCGTGGAAAGTCGTGTTTTTTCTAGTCTTAGCCAGAGTCAGCTGGTACGCTGACCGCTTTGCTGTCCGGCCAGGTCATGTTAGACCATCTCGGTCCAGCCAGCTTGCGCTGATCCTCCTGCACATCAACCAACCCACAGATCACACTGACCTCGCTCAGTCGCACCGTGGGGTTCACGCCGACATCCAGAGGTTCGCCAGGCCCTCTCGTCATCCTGGACCCCAGCCAGAACGGCTACCACGACGCCGACCCGGAACCCGCGCGACCAAGCGGAACGTGTGTACGATTTCGGCGAACTACCTACAGCGGACTCGGCGACATCAGGCGGAGGTGTCCGGTTTCCGCAGCGCTAGCGACGGGCCGACGGCCTGGGCCCGGAGCGCCTGGACGCGCCGGCGGAGCAGGCCATGCGGCGCGCTAGGAGCAGCACGGGGATCACCAGCCACAAGATGCCCCACCGGGCGTGACCGGCGCCGGCCAATACGACGGCGGCGATCACGATGCCGGCCAGCACGGCGACCGGGACGCGCGCCGTGCGCCCGGGAGGCCGCTGCGGCAGCACCCCGGCGGCCGCGGTTACCGGGACGCGGGACCCGGCCGGGCCGGCCGGCAGGTCCGCCAGGAGGTCATCCAGCTCTCCCCAGGTCCGGGCGGTCAGGACCCGGCCGGTCCGGTCATCGAGCTCACCGGCCGTCAGCCGGCCCGCCTGGAAGTGCTCGCTGAGGTCCGCCAGGACCGCGTCGCGGTCGGCGTCGGAAGCCTTCATCTGGGCGGAGGGGCCGTTCCCTGGCGTCGTGTTCATGTCTGTACTGTGCCTGGCGCCCGGGCACAGGCACCACTGCCGGATGCCACCGGCTGGAGGTGACATCCGTCATGACCCGCGAGCAGCGCCAGCAGGCTGCCGTCATCGTCGCCGAACGCCGGGCAGCCCCGCAGCCGGGCGCACATGACCGGTATCCAAGCACCGGCGGTTCCGGGGGCCAACCCGATTCCGGGGCGGGCCTGATCCGCCTATCTCGGCGCCGGGCATCGCGTCGGCTACCGACGGTCAGATTGCAGCATCCCGCCCAGTTCGAGGCCGAATATGTGCGGCTAACATTCGGCCTTTCTTTTGTGATAACTGCGCGCAGGTGCTCCTGTTCTGTACGGCTCTGCTCTTCGCTAATCGGATGGCGGATCGGCGAGGACCGCGGCCAGCTTGGCTGCCAGGTCCCGGTAGTCCTCCATGAGCGGCCCGGTCAGCGCGGGTGTGATTTCAAACCGGTCACGCAGGCCTCTAGCAAGATCCTCGACCCGATCGGCCTGGGTGGCACCCTGGGGATGACGAGACCGGCGGGAGAATGAACGCCACCGCCTGATGGCGACCTCGACCGTTTCCCGGCGGTTAGCGTCGTCATGACCTGCCACCGGGCTCCCGGATTGATACTCGGCCTTGGCGACGGCCAGCAGCAGGTCGGTGAGCGAGCGGTCCCGTGGCTTATCGGCCATATCTGTCGGCATCCGGAGCAGGCATGTCGGCCGACTGGGACTTGACGACCCGGGGTCGCGCATGCGCGACGAAGCGCATACCTTGACCGCGTGACATCGCACGCGGACGGGATACGCGTCGAGCCCGGCATAGCCTACGGACACGGCCAGGCCCTTGACGTCTACACCCGCCGGACACCGCCGACCCACCTGTCGTGCTGCTGTGGCACGGCGTGGGTGCCAACGAGCGGGACGTTCTGGAACCGCTCGCGCGCACCACGGCGGCGCTGGGCGTGACCGTCTTCGTGCCGGACTGGCACTCCGGTACGCCGGACGGCGGGCGCGGGCAGTTGCTCGCCTCGCTCAGCTTCACCCGGCGGCGTGTCGTCGAATCCGGCGGCGATGACAGTGCCATCGTGCTGGCCGGATGGTCCAGGGGCGGGAAGGCCGCGGCCGGGCTGGCCATCAACCCCGCGGCGGTGAACGGCTGGCAGCCCGCGGCGGTCGTCTGCCTTGGGTCGGGGTTCAAGAACCCCGCACCCACCACGGGCAACTCCGTGCTGACCGACCTGACGCGGACTATCGTCGCGCGGGTCCGGTTCTGGCTCGTGCACGGCACCAAAGATCCCATGGTGGACATCTCCCAGTCACGTGAATTCGCCGCATTGCTGGCCCAGCATGGCTGGCCGGTTCACCTGGAGGAAGTACCCACCGATCACGCCGGAGTGGTGATGGCTCACTACGACCCGCAGATCCAGCGGTGCCGCCCCCCTCTCTGTCGGGGCAGCTCCAGGGTCAACGAAACGGCGTCAGATCAACCGAAAGGGGACATGAATCCGGCCGCCAGCCAGAGCGCCGCCGGCAGCGATCGGCGACTGGCTATGACGGCTTCGTTTGAGTTCTGGCCCGCATCTCGTGATGATCACGATGGATTTGCCTGCCGGTAACGGGGCTTGTGGGTCACAGGCCCCGCAAGAAGGGGCTTGTGCGTTACGAGCCCCGCTCAGGGCATCGGTGGTGGCCAGCGGACTTGCGCGAGGCGGGCGTCGTTCTCGTCGCCGTCAGTGCGCTGGGTGTAGTCCGGGGTGAAGTAGCGCTCGATGGTTGCCTCCAGCGGGTGGCTGTCCTCCTGACCGAAGCACACCTCAGCCAGGGCGGTCTCGATGAATGCCGCCGTTCTGACCCGGCCTGCCGTGAACGCTCCTGGCAAGCCCCGCCCGCGGCGGGCGAGGCGAGCCAAGACCAGCTGCTGGCGTCCGTCGGTGGCGCCCGGCTGTTGGCGAACCGTCACGGCAGCGCGGGCTGTGCCGCGCGGGAAGGGAGCCGGTCAAAAAACCGGCCGAGGACGACGCTGGGCACGGCGGCGACGACGATCATGGCCAGGGCGAACGGCGCGGCCTGACCGTAGGCCAGGTTCTGCTGGTAGTTCCAGAACTGGGTGGCGAGGGTCTGCACACCGGTGGGAACCAGGATCAGGGTAGCGGTGAGTTCGGTGACCGCGGACAGGAAGACGAGGCAGAACGCGGCGGCCAGGCCGGGGGTGACGAGCGGCCGGGTGACCCGCCACAGCACGGCCAGCGGTGGCTGGCCGAGGGAGCGGGCGACGTCTTCCAGGCCGGCCGGGGCCTGCGCGATTGACGCCCGGACTCCGACGAGGGCGAGCGGGAAGAACATGATGGCGTAGGCGAGTATCAGCAGGGGTGCTGTCTGGTACCACAGGCCCCCGGCGTAGGTTTCGCTGAAGTAGGCCAGCGACAGGGCGATGACCAGGCCGGGCATGGCCAGCACGAGATAGGTGCCGCGTTCGAGGATCCGGCGCAGGCGGCCGTCGTGGCGGACGGCAAGTATCCCGACCGGGAGCGCCATGATGGTGGCGAGCGCAGCCGCGCAGCCGCTATAGCCGAAGGTGTACCCGGCGGCATCGATCAGGGGCATGCCGGTGAATGGCCGGCTGGTTCCGGTCACCCACCAGTAGATGGCCGAGCCGACCGGTACGCCGAGGGCCAGCGCGGTCAGCGCGCCGAGGGCGGCCAGCGCGGGCCAGGCCCAGGTGCCGAGGTGGTGTCGCGGGGTAAGGCGCTGGGCCAGCGGCCCGGTCCGGCTGACCCGGCCGCGGCCGCGTGCGGCCGGCTCGGCGGCCAGCACGACCAGTCCGAGGGCCACGAGGACCAGGGACAGCGCGCATGCGGCCGGGACGTTGAACGAGACGGAGGACTCGGTGAAGATCTCGGTGGTGAAGGTCTGGTAGCCGAGGATCTCGAAGGCGCCGTACTCGGCCAGCAAGACGAGCGCGACGAGCAGGCAGCCGCCGAGGATGGCGACCTTGGCCTGGCCGACGGTGATGCGCCAGAAGGTCCTGAGCCGGCCGGCGCCAAGGCCGCGCGCCACCTCCTCCTGGGCCGGGTCGGCATTGCGCAGGCTGGCGGCCACCGGCAGGTACACCAGCGGGTAGACCGACAGCGTCATCACCAGCACCGCGCCGCGGAAGCCGGCCACCGCGGTGCTGAGCGAGGCCCAGCCGAAGCTGACCACGAAGTCGGGGATGGCCAGCGGGACCACGAGGAGCACCGCCCAGACGCGGCGGCCCGGCAGGTCGGTGCGCTCGGTCAGCCAGGCTGCCCCGGTCCCGATCACGGCACAACCCGCGGTGACGCAGACGGCCAGCCGCACGGTGTTCCACAGCAGCTGGGCGGTGAGGGGACGGCATATCAGTGATGCCACCTCGCCGACGCCGGCGCCCTGCGCCTCGACGAGGAGGAACACCAGCGGCAGCAGAACCACGGCCGCCACCGTCAAGCTGGCGGCACGCAGGCCGCCGGGCAGGGCTCGCCGCCGGCCGTGGCAGTTCGCGCCGGTCGTCATCGCGGCCTGGCCGGTGCGGGCCGCCGCCGGGTCATCTGCCGGGCGGGTCGCGGCCTGGCCGGAGGCGGCCGCCGGCGTCACAGCATCCCGGCCTTGCGCAGCAGCGCTATGGCCGTGGCGCCGTCTCCTAGGTCGGCGATGCTGATGGAGTTGGGCTGGAGCTGGGAGAACGGTGTCTCGGGTGCGGCTGTCTGCACGCCGTCGTCGAGCGGGTACTCGAAGCTGATGGAGTGGGCGATGACCTCCTGCCCCTGCCTTGACACCAGGAATGCCAGGAACTTCTGGGCGTCGGCCATGTTCTTCGTCGACTTGAGGATGGCGGCGCCCGAGACGTCCAGCACATAGCCGGGGTCGCGCGGGGCGAAGTAGGTGATCTGGGAGTGGACGTTGCCCGCCCCGAGCTCGGCCCGCAGCCGGTACCAGTAGTACTGGTAGACCACGCCGAACGCGACCGCGCCGCGGTTGACCTCGTCGGCGATGGTCTCATTGTCTGGGTAGACGTGCGATCCGGCGTTGGCCTTGATGCCGAGCAGCCAGGAGTAGGCGGCGGCCTGCCCGTAGGCGCGGGCCACCGAGGTGACGATGGGCTGGAAGTCGGTCTCGCCGGCCGCGAACGCCAGCTTGCCCTTGTACTTCGGGTTGGCCAGCTGCAGCACCGTGGTGGGCAGCTGCGACTTGCTGATCAGGCTCGGGTTGTAGATGAGCACGCTGACCCGGGCCGAGACCCCCACCCAGTCTCCCTGCGGCGAGTTGTCACCGGCCGGGGTCTTGGCCAGCGTCGAGGCGTCGACCGGCGCTAGCATGCCCAGGCCCTGCAGGTACTCAAGGACCGGGGTGTTCTCGGTGTAGAAGACGTCGGCGACCGGGTGCGACCTCTCGGCCACGATCTCGTCGGCGAAGCTGTCCTCGTCGTTGTAGCGGACGTTGACCTTGATGCCTGTCTGCTGCTCGAACGCGGTGACCAGGGACTGGGTGGTCTGCTCGTGCTGGCCGCTGTACAGCGTGATGGATCCATTACCCCCGCCGGCCGCGGACGCGGTGCTGCAGGCGGCGAGCAGGCTGGCCGCGAGGACGGCCATGAGCGCGGCGGCCAGAGCGCGCCGTGCGATCCGGTCGCGCCCGGCCCGGCGGAAAGTGGCTGCGGCTGGTGCGGTACTCAATTTGCTGCTCCCGGGCATATCGCGTTGACGGCCGCTTCGGCCTTGGATGCCTGCAGCGCGGCGGCCGTGTTCGCCGCGCCGGTGCTGGTGCTGTATGCCTGATAGGCGCTGGCCAGCGACTGGACGGCCTGGTTCAGCGGCTTGTCCGTGAGCTTGAGCTGGCGCAGCGGCAGGACCTGGGCCTCCGCGTAGCCGACGGAATCGGCGTCGGGGTCCGGGCCGTCGGAAAGCACGTCGGCGACCGCGGTGCACTGCTGCTGCAGTGCCGTGCCGTACAGGGCGGCCGCGGAAGCCGACGAGGACGAGGAGCCGCAGGCCGTGACGGCCATGGCGGCCAGCACGCTCAGGACGGGCAGCGCGAGCAGCTTCGTCCGGGTCAAGGCCGGTCTCGGCCGGTCAGGCGGAACGGGCGGATGCACGATGGCGCTCACTCCTTAGGTGTCAGGCAAATGTCTGGTTAGCGCGGTGGCGTGGTCAGGACAGCAGCGGGCGGCCGATCCAGTCGCCGGGGCTGGCCGCACCGGGAGGGATGGCGAATACGGCGCTGGCGGTGTGCGTGGTGAACTGGTTCAGCGCGTCGAACTCGGCCAGCCGGGTGAAGATCGGCACGAAGGCGCGGCGCGGGTCTTTCTGGTAGGCCAGGAACAGCAGCCCCGAGTCGTACTCCAGCGCCTGGCGCCACGGTGGCCACCGCTCGGTGAACAACGTGGTGCCGTTGTTGTAGGAGAACGCGCGGCGCACGATAACCGCGCCGCCGTTGGTCTGCGGGGCGGCCAGCCTGACGTGCGCGTCTACCGGGATGACCGGGTTGCCCTGCGCGTCATGCTTGTCCAGGTCGAGGGGGGAGAACTCGCCGGGCTCGCCGAGCGGGGCGCCGGTCAGCTTCTCGCGGCCGATCACCTGTGCCTGCTGGTCCGGCGGGATCCGGTCCCAGTGCTCCAGGGTGATCCGGATCCGCCGGTAGACCAGGTAGCTGCCGCCGTGCATCCAGGCCGGGCCTTCCGGGCCTGCCCATACCGTGGCGTCCAGGTCGGCCGGGGGGTGGACGTTGGAGTTCATCGTCCCGTCCTTGAACCCCATCAGGTTCCGCGGCGTCCCTCCGGTGTTGTCCGGTGAGAACCCGAGCTGGGTCCAGCGCAGCGTGGCCACGTCCGGGGCGATCCTGGCGATGCTGCGGACCGCGTGAAAGGCGACCTGCGGGTCGTCCGCGCAGGCCTGCAGGAACAGGTCGCCGCCGCTGTCGGCGGCGGCGACCTCGTCGCCGGGAAAGTGCGGCAGGTCGATCAGGGCGGCCGGCAGCAGCGCGGAGATGCCGAACCGGTCCTGGCCGCTGCCGGTGACGAACAGCGACCTGCCGAACCCGACCGTGAGCGTCAGCCGGTTCGTGCCCAGGCCGTACGCCTCCAGCGAGTCGTCGGTGGTCGACCCGCCGGTGGCGTCCGCGTACGCGTTGTTGCCGCCGCCGCCCGGCGGCGTGTAGATAGGGACGGTGACCGAGTTCCCGCCCGCCAGTTCGGCGGCCAGGGCGGTCCAGGACTTCAACAGGGCCGCCAGGTCACCGCGGTCGCTGGTGGTCAGGTCGAAGGCGGCCAGCACCGTCTGCCGCTGCGTGTTGGTCACGATGCCGGCCTGGTGCGCCCCCCAGAACGGCTCTGCCTGGGTCGTGGTGTCCGCGGCCGCGTCGGCCATGGCACGCCCGGCGAATCCGCCGGCCAGCCCGCCACCGACCACGCCCGCACCGGCCAGCATCCCGCCGCGCAGCAGCGACCGGCGGTTCGGCCCCGCCCGGGTCGGCCGGGGTCCGTCGCCGGCCGCGGGAACCCCGCCCGCGGGGCCACCGGCCTGGGAGTTGCTCATGAGTGCAGCAGGTCGAGCACGTTGGTGCCGTCGTTCACGAACAGCACGCCGTTGCCCGCCTGGTTGATCGCGACGTCGAACAGGTCGCCGTTGCCCGGCGGCTCCTGGCCGATGTCGTCATCGGCGTAGTACTCGCCCAGCTGCTTCCCGGCCTGGGTGATCTCGACGATCTTTCCGTTGGTGGAGTTGGCCGCCAGCAGGTCTCCATCCGGGGCCAGGACGAGGCCGAGCGGGTTGGCGAGCTGGCCGCCCTGGCTGAGGATGCGGCCAGGCCCGGCCGATGTGCTGCGGGTCAGCGCGCCGGGGACCGCGGTGATCGAGTTGCCCAGGTTGTTGGCGACGTACAGGGTGCCGTCGGAGCCCAGGGCCAGGCCGGTCGGGCCCTTGACGAATGCGGAGGCATCAGGCCGCTCGGGCAGGCCGCTGGCGACCACGGTCTCGGCGGTCACCTTCGGCGGCGCGGTCGCGCTCTGCGTCAGGCTCAGCCGCACCACGTCGCCCTTGTCGACCTCCGTGCTGTCGCTGCTCTTCGGCGTGATGCCGAGCAGGGTGTTGGTCACGAACAGCGTCGCCGAGCTGCCGTGGTCGCTGACCGTCTCATCCCACGGTCCGTCCAGGTAGGACCCGGAGATGGTGCCGGCCAGCTTGCCGGTCGGGGACAGCACGATCAGGCAGCCCGCCCCGGCCGTGTCGATGGTGCCGTTCGAGCCCAGGGCCACGCCGGTCGGTCCCTTGACGAACGCGGAGGCATCGGGCCGTTCCGGGAATCCGCTGGCGACCTTGGTCTCGGCGGTTACCTTCGGCGCGGAGGTGGCGGACTGTGACAGGCTGATGCGCACCACGTCGCCCTGGTCCACGTCGGTGGTGTCGCTGCTGGACCCGCTGATGCCGTAGAGCGTGTTGGTCACGAACAGCGTGGCGGTCGAGCCGTTGTCCTTGACCGTCTCGTCCCACGGCCCGTCGAGGTAGGAGCCGGAGATCGTGCC
>JASHTQ010000338.1 GCA_030040475.1 Streptosporangiaceae bacterium | reverse complement strand
CTCGATGGCGGCCTCAAGTGAGCGGCAGGCGATACCCACATGATCGATCTGAAGCAGCATGCTCGGCATCGTTACATAGTGCAGTACAGAAGAGCACGGGCGCGTACCGTCGACGGCGAAACCATCACCGGGTTCCACGCCGACATCCCGCCCGGCGCCGACGTCACCGACATCAGCCACCATCACGGATGGGCGGCCTATCTCTAGGCCGCGCGTAGTCAGCCGATACCTCGTTGACCGTTGTCCCCTTCGCTTCCGGTGGCCCTGGGGCACGGCCCGGTCGCAGGCTCATCGACCCTGTCAGACTGATAGCGGCACTAGAGCGTGTTTCAAAAGTTGATTGAGTGACCTGGATGGTCTGAACTGCCCGCGTGTCGTTAACCGGGTATGAGCGAGGTCTCCGGTAGATGAGTCAACGACCAAGAAGACCATCTGCACGGAGACCTCGTGGCCACCTTAACGGTGACGGGGCGGGCGGACCTGACGGACGCGCAGTGGGCAGCGCTGGAGCCGCTGCTGCCGCGCGGCAAGAAGCCAGGGCGGCCGCCGGAATGGACGAAACGGCAGCTCATTGACGGGATCCGGTGGCGGGTCAGGGCCGGCGCGCCGTGGCGGGACGTGCCGCCGGCCTACGGGCCCTGGCAGACGGTCTACGGCCTGTTCCGCCGCTGGCAGCGGAACGGGACCTGGCGGGCGATCCTGACCGCCCTGCAGGGCCGCGCCGATGCGGCCGGGCTGATCACCTGGGATGTATCGGTGGATTCCACGGTGGCGCGGGCGCACCAGCACGCAGCCGGGGCGCGCAGGCAAGGGGACCTGCAGGCCGAGCCGCCCGGCGGGGTCGATGCCGAGCCGGCTGATCACGGCCTGGGCCGCTCCCGCGGCGGGCTGACCACCAAGGTGCACCTGGCCTGCGAGCAGGGCCAGAAACCGCTGTCCATCGTGATCACCGCGGGACAGCGGGGCGACAGCCCGCAGTTCCAGCCGGTGCTGGAGGGCATCGCCGTCCCCCGGATCGGCCCGGGCCGGGCCCGGACCCGTCCGGACCGGGTACTGGCCGACAAGGCTTACGGCTCCCGGGCCAACCGCGCCTACCTGCGGCGCCGCGGGATCCGGTGCACGATCCCGGAGAAGGCCGACCAGATCCGCCACCGCAAGGCCAAGGGCCGCGCTGGCGGCCGCCCGCCTGCCTTCGACCCCGGAGACTACAAGGCCCGCCATGCCGTGGAGTGCGGCATCAACCGGCTCAAACGCAACCGCGCCGTGGCCACCCGCTACGACAAGCTGGCAGTCCGCTACGAGGCGACCGTCCACATCGCCGCGATCACCGAATGGCTCTTACTCCACTTTTGAAACACGCCCTAACGCCCGTCAAGCCCGGCGAGGTAGCCATGCGCTTCTCGCGCCCGTCGAGCAGCGCCAGATAACCTGTCCGACTGGTCGACGGCCGCCGAGCGCGCTCGAGCCAGCCTCAGCTGGTCGCGCCGCCCGGCTGCTCCGTGGTGTCGCCGGACGCCGGGGGCGCGTCCTCGGCGGCGTCACGGGTCTCCTCGGCGTCGGCTTGGGCGCTAGCGCCCGCGGTGCTCCCGGCGTCCGCGGCGCCGCCGGCGTCAGCGGCTCCCTGGCCCGACGCGGCGCCGGCGGTGTCGGCGGTCCCCTGGGCCGTGTCGCGGTGCTCGGCTGCCTCGTGCGCCGTGCCGAAGATCTCGGTCTTGATCCGCTCGAGCGCATCTTCCAGGATCGCGCGCAGGTCGCTGATGACGTTCTCGCCTGCGACGCTGGACTCCATGACCAGGCGCCTGAGGTCGGAGGTGAACTGAACGGCCACCCGTTCCAGGTCGCGGATGGTTCCCAGGTCGAGCGGCCCAGGCCAGCCACGCCCGCCGTGCGTCCGTGCCCATTCTTCCCAACCCCGCCGCCCGGGCCACTCCGTCCAGCCGCCGGATCCCTGACCCCAGTTCGCCCAGCCCGCCTTGTCCCAGTCCTTCTCGCTGAAGCGGAACCGTGCGCCGGCCTCCTCGCGCAGCCGCCGAGCCCGGTCGTGCACCCGCCAGGCGGCATCCTCGCCCGCCGTCCCGTCGTCGGCCTGTCCGGCCTGCTCGCGGGCGCGCCTGGCCTGCTCGCGCGCCTCGTCCCTGGCCTGCTTCGCCTGCTCGCGCGCCTCGTCACGAGCGCGTTCCGCCTCCTCGCGGGCCTGCCTGGCCTGCTCACGGGCCTCGTCCCTGGCCTGCCTGGCCTGGTCGCGCGCCTCGTCCCTGGCCTGCCTGGCCTGGTCGCGCAAGTCGGTGCCGATATCCCGGCCCAGGCGGCGGGATTCGCGGGCAGCCCAGGTCAGCTCCTCCCGGAGGCTGCGCACGGTCTCCCTGACATCCTCCCTGACCTCGCGGACGATGTCGCTGACGGACGCGGAAAGCTCCTCTTCGAGCTCGTCGAGCTCGTCGCTTCTGCTGCGCAGTTCCTCGCGGCCTGCCTCGGTTATCCGGTAGACCTTGCGCCCGTCCACCTCGTCGTGCGTGACCAGGCCCTCTTCCTCGAGCCTCGCCAGCCGCGGGTAGATCGTGCCCGGCGAGGGCGAGTAGACGCCCATGAACCGGTCACGCAGCAGCCGGATGACCTCGTAGCCGTGCCTGGGCTCCTCGTCGAGGAGCCTAAGCAGGTACAGCCGGAGGCTGCCATGGCGGAATACCGGACTCAACTGGACTCGCCTTCCATCTCATGCTCATTATCGGCCTCGGCGCGACCGGGTCGTGCATCGCGCTCGGCGCGCCGCAACAGGACCACCCGGCCGGACATGGTAGTCACCGACACCAGTCCAGAGCCGGCGCCAAGGTTACCGCTTACGCTATGTGAGGCGGGCGCCGACGAACGCCTCAGCCCCTCGAACTCGCTGCGAACGTCGCCCGATAGGGAGTGCAGGTGGACTTTGGTGTCGCTCTCCGCGGGGAGCCTCAGCGTCACCTCGCCGGAGACCGTCGTAACCTGCAGGCCGCCGAGCGGGTCCAGGTCAATATCCGCGGTCACGTCGCCGCTCACCGCGTGTGCGTCCAGGCGTTCCAGCCAGCCCTCGGCCAGCGTCAGGTCCCCGGACACCGAGCGGAAGCTGAGCCGCCCGTTGACTCCCTGCGCCTCGAGCGCCCCGGACACGGTGTTGGCGTCCACGTCGCCCGTGATGCCGTCCAGGGTGATCCCGCCGGAAACGCTCTTGACCGATGCCCTCGCGCTGAGCCCGGACAGCACGGCGGTCGCGCTGACCACGCCGACCTGCGTATGGCACTTGCGCGGCACGGTGACCGTCACGGTCGCGGCATGCTGCTGCGGCCGCAGCCACTTCAGCAGTCCCTCCCAGGTCAGGTTCTCGTGGCTGACGGTCAGCACACCGTCTTCGTAGCTGACCTCCAGCGGGTCGCCGGAAACGCTCGCCACGTCCAGCGACGGCGTCCCGTCGGTTGCAAGCACGGCCACGGAACCGCCGATGAGCCTGACCCGTAGCCCGCTCACCTCGTCAAAATCCAGGCTGGTCGGAGCGTCAATGGTCCAGTGCGCCATCCCACCCGTCCTTCCCGTGGGTCCGGTCGTTATCTCTAACGATATATCTCATCCTCGCATAGTCAAGACATATCGCGAGCAAACTCGTCCCGTTCCCTCTCGCCGATGGCCCAGAAGCCCCTCCCGTGCCTCGCCAGCGCTCCACCCAACCCACCCGCCGCGCGGCGGGATTCCAGAGCACAGCGAGAATCATGTGGCGAATGAGGCTGGCAGGCACCGGCACCACGGCGGCCAGCGCGCACACCGACGCGCTCGACCACCGCGGGCACCTTCGCCGGCACGCCGCGGCCGCCGCACCTTACCGGGCCGCGCGCCACCGTCCCGTTCGGGAGACCCGCCGGGCGTCGCGGATTCACGGAGGTGCGCCACCGCCCGTCCGGGTGGCATGCCGGGGCAATCGCACCTCGCGGGACGCGCAACCGTGGACCGTTCGGGTGGCACGCCCGGGGGTGTCGCACGGTGACGGGACGCGCACCACCGCCCGTTCGGGAAAATGATCTTAGAGATCTTCCTCGTCGAGGCGGGCGAGCCAGGTGGCCAGGCGGTCTACGGCGGTCTCGAAGTCCGGGTTGAGGTCGACGAAGTCGCGGAGGCGTTCGGCCAGCCAGGTCATGGTCACCTGGTCGTCGCCGCGCCGCTCCTCGAGTTCCTCGATGCCGCGGTCGGTGAAGTACATCGGCCCCCCTAAGGGATCGCGGTCTCGATGATCTCCTTGTGGGTCTGCGCGTGCTTGGCCGCGGATCCGGCCGCGGGGGCCGAACTCGCGGGCAGCGACACCACGTCGACCTCGCGGCCCAGGTGCAGGGGGAGCTTCAGCGCCATGCTCGGCCAGGCGCCCATGTTCGCGGGTTCCTCCTGGACCCAGGTGACCGACTCGGCGGCGGGGTAGCGGGCGAGCTCGGCGGACAGCTCGGAGACCGGCAGCGGGTAGAGCCGCTCTACCCGGACGATCGCGGTGTGGATCGCGTCCCTCGCCTCGCGCCGCGCGGCCAGGTCGTAGTACACCTTGCCGGTGCACAGCAGGACCCGGCGGACGTCGGCGTCCGAGGCCTGGGTGGACCCGATCAGCGGCCGGAACGACCCGGTGGTGAAGTCGGCCACGGCCGAGGCGGCCGCCTTCAGCCGGAGCATGGACTTCGGCGTGAACACGATGAGCGGCTTGTACCTGCCCGACAGCCCCTGCCAGCGCAGCAGGTGGAAGTAGTTGCCAGGCGTGGTCGGCATCGCGACCGTCATGTTGTCCTGCGCGCACAGGGACAGGAACCGCTCGACCCGCGCGGAGGAGTGGTCCGGGCCCTGCCCGTCGTAGCCGTGCGGCAGCAGCAGCACGACGCCGGAGCGCTGGCCCCACTTCTGCTCGCCCGAGCTGATGAACTCGTCGATGATGATCTGCGCGCCGTTGGCGAAGTCGCCGAACTGGGCCTCCCAGCAGACCAGCGCCTCGGGGCGGGCGACCGAGTACCCGTACTCGAAGCCCATCGCCGCGTACTCCGACAGCAGCGAGTCGTGCACGAAGAACCTGGCCAGGCCGGAGTCGAGCTGCTTCAGCGGCGTGTACTCCTCGCCGGTGTGCCGGTCCACGAGCACCGCGTGCCGCTGGCCGAACGTCCCCCGCCGGCTGTCCTGGCCGACGAGCCGCACCGGGTACCCGTCGATGAGCAGCGAGCCGAACGCAAGCAGCTCGCCGGTCGCCCAGTCGATGGCGTCCTCCTCGCGCATCGCCGCGCGGCGGTCGAGTAGCGGCTTGAGCCGCGGGTGCGGGGTGAAGTCGGCGGGCAGGTTGACCTGGGTGTCGATGATCCGCTTGACCACCTCGGCGGACACCGCGGTCGGCACCGCCTCGTGGTTGACCGGGCGGTCCTCGGGGTCGGGCCTGCGCACCGTGCCGGGCTCGGCCGGGCGCTCGGCGGCGTCCCTGGTCTCGGTGAAGGCGCGTTCCAGCTGCTGCTGGTAATCCCGCAGCGCGGCCTCTGCCTCCTCCATCGTGATGTCGCCGCGGGCGATCAGCGACTCGGTGTACACCTTCCTGGTGGACCGCTTGGCCTCCACCAGGTCGTACATGAGCGGCTGGGTGAAGGACGGGTTGTCGGTCTCGTTGTGCCCGCGCTTGCGGTAGCACAGCATGTCGATGACGACGTCCTTCTTGAACGCCTGCCGGTAGTCGAAGGAGATCCGGGCGACCCGCACGACCGCCTCCGGGTCGTCCCCGTTGACGTGGAAGATCGGCGCCTGGATCATCCGGGCCACGTCGGTGGCGTACACGCTCGAGCGCGAGTACTGCGGCGCGGTCGTGAAGCCGACCTGGTTGTTCACGATGATGTGCACGGTGCCGCCGGTACGGTAGCCGCGCAGCTGCGACAGGTTCAGCGTCTCGGCGACCACGCCCTGCCCGGCGAACGCCGCGTCGCCGTGGATGAGCACGGGCAGCACGGTGAAGCCGGGCTCGCCAAGGTCCATCACGTCCTGCTTGGCCCGCACCACGCCCTCAAGCACGGGGTCGACCGCCTCCAGGTGGCTCGGGTTGGCCACCAGCGAGGTCTTGATCGACTTGCCGTCCGGGCCGTGGAAGACGCCCTCCGCGCCGAGGTGGTACTTGACGTCACCCGATCCCTGCGCGCTGCGCGGGTCGAGGTTGCCCTCGAACTCCTTGAAGATCTGGCCGTAGGACTTGCCGACGATGTTCGCGAGCACGTTCAGCCGGCCGCGGTGCGCCATGCCGATGACCGCCTCGTCCAGGCTCGCGGTGGCCGCCTCGGCGAGCACGGCGTCGACGAGCGGGATCAGCGACTCGGCGCCCTCGAGCGAGAACCTGCGCTGGCCGACGAACTTGGTCTGCAGGAACATCTCGAACGCCTCGGCCACGTTGAGCCGGGACAGGATGCGGATCTGCTCGTCGTGTTCGGCACGCGGGTGCGGGACCTCGATCCGGGCCTGCAGCCACCGGCGTTCTTCCGGGTCCTGGATGTGCATGTACTCGATGCCGACGGTGCGGCAGTACGAGTCGCGCAGCACGCCGAGGATGTCCCGCAGCTTCATCCGGGCCTTGCCGCCGAAGCCGCCGGTCGGGAAGTCGCGCTCCAGGTCCCACAGCGTCAGCCCGTGCAGGTTGATGTCCAGGTCGGGGTGCTTGCGCTGGGTGACCTCGAGCGGGTTGGTGTCCGCCATCAGGTG
>JASHTQ010000028.1 GCA_030040475.1 Streptosporangiaceae bacterium | reverse complement strand
CAGTTTTTCATTTACTCGTTCGAGTAAAAGAGACAAATCAAGTGAGTACGACGCTGGATTCCCGCGTTGGAGCCCCATCTGAATGCAGGATGCAGGCTGGGTTCGCCGATGCGGACAGGAACATCTGGTCAGTTCAGCGGGTAACAGTTAGCCGACGCTCACCGTGGCGCCCGCTGCGTAACCCTCGTCTCTTGCGTCGCGTGCAAGGGGCCAACCTTCTCTGGTCATGGCCGCCCCAAGCCGGCCGCCCCAAGCCAGCCGCCCCAAGCCAGCCGCCCCAAGCCAGCCGCGGTGCAGCTGGTCGATGAGGTCGGCGAGCGCATCAAGCTGGTGCCCGGCCGCATCGACCCCACGAGGGCGATCTGGGCACTAGGCGTGGCCGGCCTCACCCAGGGGTAAGCCGGCCTCACCCGAGGGTAAATGGGTCACGGGTGCCGCCGGTGAGCTCGACCCAGACGGCCTTGGTCTGGGTGTACTCGTGCACGGCGTCGACGCCGTTCTCCCGGCCCAGGCCCGACAGCCCGAAACCGCCGAACGGCACGTCCGGCCCGATCACCCGGTAGGCGTTGATCCACACCGTGCCGGTGCGCAGCGCGTGGGCCACCCGGTGGGCGCGGTGGATGTCCTTGGTCCACACCGCGCCCGCCAGGCCGTAGCGGGTGTCGTTGGCCAGGCCGATGGCCTCTTCCTCGGTGTCGAACGGGAGCACAGCCAGCACCGGGCCGAACACCTCCTCGCGGGCCACGGTCATGGCCGGGGTGACCCCGGTCAGCACGGTGGGCTGGACGAAGAAGCCGCCGAGGTGGTCGTCGGGGCGGCCGCCCGCAGCCACTGTGGCCCCCTCGGCTGCCGCGCTGTCCAAGAACGACAGCACCTTGAGGTACTGCGGCTCGGTGGCCACGGGACCCATCTCGGTTTCGGCCGCCTTCGGGTCGCCAAGCCGGATCGATGCGGCCCGGTCCGCGATGCGAGCCACCAGGTCGTCGTGCACGCTGCGGGCTACCAGCAGCCGCGAGCCGGCCATGCAGGTCTGCCCGGTGGCGGCGAACACCCCGGCCAGTACGCCGTTGCAGGCCGCGTCCAGGTCGGCATCGCCGAATACCACGTGCGCCGACTTGCCGCCAAGTTCCAGCAGCACCCCGGTGATGTTCGCCGCCGCGGCGGCGGCCACCTGCGCGCCGACCGCGGTCGATCCGGTGAACGCGATCTTGTCCACGTCCGGGTGCGCGGCCAGCGCCTTGCCGACGGCCGGGCCGAACCCGGTGACGACGTTGAACACGCCAGGCGGGAACCCGGCCTCGTCCATCAGCGCGGCCAGCTCGACCGCCGAGGCCGGCGAGTAGTCGCTCGGCTTGGCCACCATCGTGCAGCCCGCGGCCAGCGCCGGGGCCAGCTTCCAGCACAGCAGCAGTAGCGGTGAGTTCCACGGCAAGATCGCGCCCACTACCCCGGCCGGCTCGCGCCTGGTATAGACGAGGAAGTTCGGCTTGTCGACCGGGACCGTCGATCCCTGCAGCTTGTCGGCCAGCCCGGAGAAGTAGTAGAACCATTCCGGGATGCTGGCCAGCTGCCCGCGCATCTCACGCAGCAGCTTGCCCGTGTCCCGCGTCTCGATCTCGGCCAGCCGGTTCGCGTCCCGCGCGATCAGGTCACCCAGTCGGCGCATCAGCCTGGCCCGGCCGAACCCGGTCAGCTGCCCCCACGGCCCGGTCAGCGCCCGCCGCGCCGCCGCCACTGCCGCGTCCACGTCCGCCGCGTCCCCGTCCGCTGCGCTGGCCCACCGCCGCCCGAGGAACGGATCCAACGAGTCGTACCGGCACCCCGATGCCGCCTCCGTCCGCCGCCCCTCAATAAAGAGGGTGTACCGCGGTTGATCGGTGTCGGCGTGCTCGCTGGCCTGAAATGCGGTCACTACTTATCTCCTCTAGATATCGGGGATCTGTGGGCATAGATATCGGGGATCTGTGAGCACGGCCTTGATGATCGCTGTCAGCTCGTCCCGGCCGCCCGTAAACCGTCATGATCGGAAACCGCGGCAATGGTGACCCCAGCCCAGCCTTCGAGCATCCGCGCGATCTCGGTGCAGTCGGCGCCGTCGGCGGTGCACGCTGCGGCCAGCGTCCATAGCTGCTCTACCGTGCCGCCTAGGATCATCGGTACCTTCTGGCGCGCCGCCTCCTCCAGGCACAGCGTCACGTCCTTGGTCATCAGCCGGAGCCGGAAGCCCATGTCGAAGGTCCTGGGCAGAACGTAGCGTGGGAACTTGTCGGCCGAGGCCGTGTTCCGCCCGCTGCCCGAGTTGATGGCCATGAGCAGCCGCTCCGGGTCCAGCCCGGCCTTCACGCCGAGTGCCATTGCTTCGGAGGTGATCGCGATGGCTGTCGCCGACATCAGATTGTTGAGAACCTTGGCGACCTGGCCCTGGCCGGGAACGTCACCCACCCGGATGACGGTGGCGGCGAATGCATCAAGAAGCGGCGCCACCTCCTCGAAGACCACCGGCGCCCCGGCAGCCATCACCGACAGGCGTCCCGCGATGGCACCCGACGGGCCCCCGCTTACCGGGGCGTCCAGGTATCCCACGCCCCGGTGGCTGAGGGCGGCGCGGATCTGCGCGGCGACCTGGGGGCCGGTGGTCGACAGGTCAACCACGATGCGGATCGCGGCTCCCTGGAGCAGCTCGTCCACCACGGCAGGGATCGCGGCTGGATCGGGGAGGCTCATGAACACCGTGCCTGCCGCCCCGGCCACCTCCGCTGGCGAGCCGCAGGCTGTGGCGCCGGCGTCGGCCAACGGCCGCATGGCCTCGGCGCGGACGTCGAAGACTGCCAGCGAGCCGTGCCTCGCCAGCAGATGGCCGGCGATCGGCCCGCCCATGGCGCCGAGGCCGACGAACCCGAGCATCGCGTCTGCCTCGCTCATCCTCTGCTACCCGGAGCAACCGTCATCTTGCGTCCTTCCTTTCGCGTAGCGATCCGCGCTGCTGGCTCGAGCCGGGACTCATAGATCCCAGCCGAGCCACTCCATGATTCCCCGGCCGAGAACCCATTCCCTGTCTGCGGCGCGTCGGTACGGCAGCTCGGCGGCGAAGAGATTGACGCATTCGGCGTAGCTACACCGGAGCTGGGTCAGGTCCGAGCCCCAGAACACACGCCGCGGTCCGTATTCGTCGATGACCCGGAGGATCGGCTCGTGCAACGACCGGAATGGGTACGGGTCGGCCGTCGCGCTCGGCAGGGCCGACGCCTTCACCGACACGTTCGGGCAGCGGGCGAGGCGAAGAAGCGGCTCGATCTCCCCTAGCAAGCCTGAGTCGTCGAACACGACGTGCGGTGGCAGGGCCATGTGATCCAGCGTTATTCGCAGCCCCGGATACCTGTCAGCGAGCCGCGCGACCTTGTCGAGCATGCCAGACGCGAGCATCATGACCGGGATGCCGGCGTCGGCGACGCCGGACCAGAACCATTCCATCTCGTCGTTCAGAAAAAGCGAGCGGTTCGGCTCCCGGGTGAATACCAGCCGTATGCCGAGCATTGCCGGGGCCTCCAGCCAGCTGGCCAGCCGCGGGCGTTGCTCGGTCCTGGTCAGGTCGAATCTCCCCATCACCGCGAAGCGGTCCGGGCGGGCCTGCGCGGCTGCGAGCGCCGGCGGGTTGTTCGCGGCCTGGTCGTCTCCCGGCGCCTCCAGCGGGACGATGATGCAGCGGGCGACCCCGGCCGCGTCCATCTCGGTCAGCAGCTTGTCGGTGCCGATGCCGCCGACCTGGGTGGCGTGCGGCAGGTCGGGCGCGTGGACCTGGGAGTCGCAGACCGGGTAGTTGCTCACTGGCATCGTGCAGCGTCTCCTTCGTCGTGAGAGCCAGGGCAGGGCTACGAGTCCGTCTGGCGGGCGGATCGGAAGGCCGCCATCTCCCGTGACGCGTTCGCTCGCAGGTAGCCGAGGTCGTTGCCCATGTTGATCATCCGGAATCCCTGGCGTGCCCACAGCCCGGCCATGGCACCGTTCGGCATGCCAATGCCGGGCACCAGCTTGTGGTCTTCGCAGGCAACCCGGATCTGCTCGATCGCGGAAAGCAGCACGCTGGATGACATCCAGTCGCCGCTGAGCTCGACGCCCAGGCTCAGCGCCAGATCGTTCGGCCCCACCATGATCGCATCAACACCTTCGGTGCCTGCTATCTCGTCGAGGCAGCTGAGCCCGGCCGCACTCTCTACCATGACGACGCAAGCCACCGACTCAAGGACCTGAGGATGCGACGAGCCGAACACTATGTGCGATCGCATCACGCCGTACGATCGCGTCCCGCGCGGCGGGAACCGGCAGGCGGCGACGGCACTCGCGGCGTCGGCTGCCGACTCCACGTCCGGGACCATGATGGCCATCGCGCCCAGGTCGAGGGCGATGCCGATCGCCTCCTGCCGGTTGGCGGGCACCCGCGTAACCGGTGCGCAGCCAGCCGCGCAGATGCCCTGGAAGACCGACAGCATTGCCGGATTGTCCATCAGTCCGTGCTGCTGGTCCACGTAGAGGTAGTCGAAGCCGGCCGCGGCCATCGCCTCCGCGGCGAACGAACTGGGTATCTTGCACGCTGCGCCGATGGTGAGCCGCCCCAGCGCCCAGGCATCGAGCAGGGCGTTGCCTTGCCGTCCAGATGACATTCCTACGAACCGCCTATGGTGCGGGGCCGCGGGCCCGACAGTACGACAGCCACAAACAGTGCACAGCGACATCGGGTGCCGGTCGCCTCAGACTGTAGGCTAATCGTACAATACGCCCCATGTGCGTTTCCATAACCAAAGCTTCCCCGCGAGAGCTCTCGCCGACCGACTCTGGTCCGCGCGTTGCCCGGCCGGAGGGCAAGCCGCCAGATCGCGAGGAGTCCCAGGCCAGGACCTTCTTGGCGTGCCGCGCTACACCCAGAGAATGCTTGACAAGCGGCAAGTAACGATCATACGATCACAATCGTATGACAATCAGACACTAATCGCCGACGGCAAAGCGAGGGTGACTCTATGCCTGGTTCGGTAACGTCCAAGCGGCACGAAGTGGACTCGCTGAGCGAAGCCCTCGAGTTCCCGTTCATCGCCGGGTGGTCCGACGGCCTGCCGGTCATTCCCCCGACGGAGGACCGAGTCAGCGCCTTCCTGGAGACGGTAGCGTTCGCGCCGAACCACGTCGTCGCCGAAGTTCCCGAGCGCAATAGGGCGATCACGATCGAGAAGATAGCGATCAACTCGGTCATGGCCGGCTGCCTCCCTGAGTACTTCCCCGTCGTCGTCGCCGCCATCGACGCCATGGGGGACCGGCGGTTCCGGTTCAACCACCTCGCCAGCCTGGGCAGCCCGTGGCCGCTCATCATCGTCAACGGCCCGATCGCCACGGCGATCGGGGTAAATCACGGCACGTACCTGTTCGGCCCCGGGCACCGTGCCAACATGACGATCGCGCGGGCCGTCAGCCTGACGCTGCGCAACTGCGTCGGCGCCAAGGTAGAGGACGCGCAGCGCGGCCAGTGGGGAAACGGCCTGCGCGTGGTCGGCTGCATCGCCGAGAACGAGGAAACCGGATGGGTGCCGCTGCACGTCCAGCGGGGCTTCAAGCCGACCGATAGCACGGTGACGCTGCTGTCGTCCTACCCTGGGTCGCCGACCCAGATCCGGGTCGTCCACCAGCACAGCCCCGAGCGGATGCTGAACACCGTCTCGCACGCCGTCACCAACGTGGGCGGCGCCGAATGGGTCCGGGGCACCTACGCCCTGCTGGTCAGCCCGCACATGGTCGAGGCGTTCGTGAAGGCGGACTGGACAAAGGAAGACGTGCGGGACTACATGCTGGAGCACACCAAGTCTTCCCTCGCCGAGCTGAAATACCGCGGCGTCTGGGGCAAGTGGCGGTCGGACATGCGCACCGAAGAGCTGGAGATCCAGCCCGGCGACGAGAGCAAGTACTACTACCTCCTCAAGCCCAACGGCCCGGACGACGCCGAGTACCTGTTCCAGAACGGGGCCATGGAGGACCGTGACGCGGACTTCATCGTCGTAGCCTGCGGCGGCGACGCCGGCTCGCGCATGGAGGTGACAATTCCCTACCAGGTCGCCTCGAACGCGGTGACCCGCCTCGTGCAGGTCCCAGGCCAGTAGGCGGGCTCGTTCGACCGTGTTCACCGACGGATCGGGGAAGGCCGTGCTCGGGAGCGCTCATCGTGCCGCAGACACCGGCCGGTTCGACGTGCTCGACGTGCACCACCACGTCGGGCGGTCTGCTCAGTTCTCCGAGAGCCACCGAGCGCCGGGCGGGCGCGAGCGCTACAGCGCGGAACGCGACCTCCAGACCCGGCTGGCGGCGATGGACCTGCTGGGCGTCCGGCAGGCGGTGCTCCTGCCCACTCACGCCTACCTGCGCCCGCGGGGCGTGCTGGACACCCGGGCCATCAACGACGCGGTGGCCGAGTACCGGCTGCGCAGCCCGTCGCGCTTTGCCGCGATGTTCGGCGTGGCCGAGCCGGCTTACGGACCGGATGGGCTGCCCGAGATCGCCAGGCTGAAGGCCCTCGGCTTCGCCGGGATTACCTTCCACGCGCGTTTCCAAGGGCCCACGCTGACGGCCCCGCTGACCTTCGATTACGTGAACGAGGTCTGCGCTCAGCAGCTTGTCCCGCTTATCCACGTCGCGGCCGAGGTATGCGATGAGGCGCTGTGGCGCCTCGAAGAGCTCGCCGGCACGTTTCCCGCCACCACGTTCATCGCGGTAGACGTCTTCGGCTCGCGCGAGGCGGCCCGGCAGAGCTTCATGGTCGCCAGGCGGACGCAGAACATCCTGTTCGACAGCAGCCTTGCCGGGGACCTGGACCTGCTCCTGGCGTTCAGCAGGGAGGTAGGCGCGCACCGCCTGGCGTACGGCACCGACCTTCACTCCGGTCAGGCGGCCAGGGGAAGGCACATACTGAACGGCGTCATCGAATCCGGCGATCTGGCCGGGAAGGAAAAACAGATGATACTCGGCGACAACGCCAGGGGAGTCCTGAATCTCGACCCGCCGGCGCCGGCCGCCGGCCCGGAAATGACGTCGGCGGCCATGTCATGGCCTGCCGGGCGCGGCCCGGGCGGGGAGCCGGCATGACCGACGCGGCGGTGGTTCGCCACCTGTTCGAGGCACGGCGTGACGGGAGTCCGGTCGGCCTGCCGAAGGGCCAGATGACTACCGAGGCGGCACTCGCCACGCAACTCGCCGTTCTCGGCCTGTTCCTCGAGGCCGGGGATGGCGTGGCCGGCTGGAAGGTGGGGTTCACCTCCGGTCGTGCCAGGGATCGCCTGGGACCAGGCTTCAGGCCGTTCGGGTACCTGCTGGAGAGCCGGCGTTTCGCCTCGGGCGGCACCGTTGCCTCGGGCGGCCGCGTGGACCGGGCGATCGAGCCCGAACTCGCCCTGATCCTCGGCGAGGATCTCGCGGGCGACGATGTCGACGAGCAGGCGGCCCGCTCGGCCTGCCGGGAGGTTGCGGCGGCCTTCGAGCTGAACGAGTACCGGGTTCCCGGCGGCATCGCCGGCGCTCCGGACCTCATGCTCGCCGACGGCCTCGCCAACTGGGGCGTCGTTGTCGGCGAGACCGTGCCGGTGGAGAACTTCCGGCTGGAGGGTACGACCTCCGAGCTTTCCTGCGACGGGGAGCAGGTCGCCACCGCCATGGCCGGTGCCGACCTGCAGATGGACAGCCCCTTCCTGTCGGTCGCGCGGCTGTGCCGGGCACTGGCCAGGTACGGCGCCAAGCTGCAAGCCGGCGAGGTCATCATCACGGGCGCCTTCGCCGCGCGGCCGGTTACCGGGCCAGGGGACTGGAACGCGAGGTTCTCAGGCGTGGGCGAGGTGTCGTTCCGCTTCAGCTGACCGCCGGCATCGGGCCGGCGGCATTATCTAGGAGGATGGCATGACGGGCGTGCTCGAGAAGTTCACGCTATTGGACCCGACGGAAGAACTGACCAGGACCGGCTCGCTGAGCCCTCGCCTGGACACCCTCGACGACAAGACCATCGGTGTCATCTGGAACGCACGCCCGCCTGGAGACGTCATCTTCACCGAGATATTCAACCTGCTCGGCAAGAAGTACAACATCAACAACGTCGTCATCAGGAAGAAGCCCTACGTCGGCAACCTCGCGCCGGACGAGATCCTCGACGAGCTGTCGTCCTGCGATGCCATCGTCACCGGCGTCGGCGACTGCGGCTCGTGCACGTCGGCCAGCGTGCTCGACGCGATCACGATGGAGCGCAGGGGAATCCCGGCCGCCATGACCGGGGCCGAACGGCTGGTGCGGACCACCGGACGAGGCATGGCCAAGCTCCAGGGGATGCCCGACTTCCCGCTGGCGATCATCCACGGGATCGGCCAGATGGAGGGCATTCACAGCGACACCGAGAAGTCGACGATCCTCGCCTTCGCGGCAGAACTGGCGCCGCAGGTCGAGGAGATCCTGCTCAAGGGCACGGTGAACTGGTAGCGGCCGACGTGTTCCGGCTTCCAGCCCGCGGGCATCGACTCGTGAATAGCGATAAGAAAGATCGGAAGGCACGTCATGGTTGACCAGAGCAACATCGACTCGGCGCTGGAACCGCTTCGCGCCGGACTCGGCCCAGATGGCTTTGAGCTGCGGGTCGGCAAGATAGTCGGCGGCGACGTGCAGGTCATACTCGAAGCCAAGCCCGGCGCCTGCCTGGAATGCCTGGTACCCGACGAGCTCATGGTATCGATGCTGACCGACGCGGTCCGGCGCGAATTCCCGGCGCTGGACAAGGTGGAGCTGATCAAGGAAGGCTTCGACGCCGCCACCCACTGAGGAAGTCTCCGCTACCGCCATCCCGCCAAGAACAGTTAACGCAGGAGCACCATGACAGGCGCAACGCTGCCCACGCGGACGCTGGGCAGGACAGGTCTCGAAGTCACGATCCTCGGTTTCGGCGCAATGGAGCTTCGCGGGCCTCGGCACTGGAAATCGCCGCGGCCGCTGTCCGAGGACGAGGCCGGGAAGATCCTGAACTTCGTGCTGGACTCCGGCATCAACTTCATCGACACCTCCATCGAGTACGGCATGAGCGAGGAGGTGATCGGGAAATTTCTCGGCCACCGCCGCGACGAGTACTTCCTCGCCACCAAGTGCGGCTGCCCGCTCGACTCGCCCGCGGCGCCGGTCGAGGGCTACGCGAATCCGCACGTCTTCGACCGGGAGCACATCGTCGCCGGAGTGGACCAGAGCCTGCGCAAGCTGCAGACGGACCACCTCGACCTGCTCCAGCTGCACATGAGTCCGCCGCTGAGCACGATCCGCGCAGACGACGTCCTCGCGACTCTGGACGACCTGAAGACCGCCGGCAAGGTCCGCTTCACCGGCTCGTCGTCGGTGCTGCCCGACATCGAGGATCTCATTCCGCTCGGCGTGTTCGATGCGTTCCAGGTCCCCTATTCGGCGCTGGAGCGGGAGCACGAGCAGGTCATCTCGGCTGCGGCCCAGGGTGGCGCTGGCATCGTCGTCCGCGGCGGGGTGGCGCGAGGCGGCGCCGGTGCGGGCGCGGCCCGGTGGGCGCGCTTCGAGCAGGCCGGACTCGGTGAGCTCGCTGACGGCGCGCCGCCCGCCGAGTTCCTGCTGCGCTACACCATCAGCCATCCCGGCATCTCGACGGCCATCGTCGGCACAGCCGATCCGGGGCACCTGGCGGCGAACGTCGCCGCCGCCGCGGCGGGCCGCCTGCCTGAGGACCTGTACGCAGAGGTAAACCGGCGGCTCGACGCACTCGGCCCTCCGGCCGGCCGGCGCTAGTTGCCGTGCTCCTGCTCCGCGAGAACCTGCAGGGCGACTGCTCCGGCAAGCTCGACGTGCCTGCTGCATGCCTTCGCCGCGGCCTCCGCGTCGTTCGCGAGAACGGCATCGACGATGTCGCGCAGTTCGGAGATGCTCTGACTCGCCCGGCCCGGGACCGACAGCGACAGCGAGCGCAGCAGGCTGATCCGCGCGTCCAGGCCGCTGACGAGGGCACGCAGTTCCTCGTTGCCGCCGCCGACGAACAGCACGTGATAGAAGTGGTCCTTGGCCAGGAGCACCGAGGCGCCGGTGGCAGCCGCGTTCTCGACCATCTTGAGCGCGTCTACCAGCCGTCGCCGGTCCTCGTCGGTCGCATTTTCGACGAAGAGCTGTCCGGCCAGGCCCTCGAGCACGGCGCGTACCCGGTAGAGATTGGCGGCCTCTTTCATGCTGACGCTGGCGACGACCGTTCCCTTGTTGGGAATCGTGCGCACCAGGCCTTCCGCGGCGAGTTCCCGGAGCGCCTCGCGGATGCTCGTCCTGGAGACCCCGGTGAGTTCCACCAGTTCGCGCTCGATCAGGCGCTGGCCGGGCGCGAACCTCCGGTCGATGATCGCCTGTCGGAGGTTGTCCACGACCTGAACCCGGACCGGCGCGGGCACACGGTTGATGCGGAGTGCGTCGATGGTGGTCATTCCAGCGCTCCTCACTCACGGGTGGTTCCCGTGATACCCTCTAGAATACACGGAATACTGTCAGACGATCGGTATAACGACGAGGTAACAAACCGTCGTCCAGTCGTCATCTGCTGGAAATCACCGACCCGGCGAGTCGGCGCTCGTCCGTGATGTGGCGCTCGCGATCCGCAGTTCCTCCCGGTAACGCGCGTGCCGCCATCGTAGTTCCCGGTCGCCGCCCGGCGCCAGGTGCCGGAAGCGGAAGCCTCGCAGTGGAAGCGGAGCCTAATTGTAGGCCTGTAATACAATAGACTCCGCTCAAGGCTTGAGCCGCGGCACCAGCCGCTGTGGGTGAGGGAGTGACCGTGGTCGATGAGAGCAGATCCAGCCTGCTGAGCGGCAATCACGTCAAGCGCGTCCTTGAGCAGGGCGGTACCGTGCTCGGCACGATGGTGGCGTTCTGCCGCACTCCTGCGATCGTGAGGATCATCGCCGCGGCCGGATTCGACCTCGTCCTGGTGGACATGGAGCACTCCAGCTTCTCCGCCGAGACCATCGCCGACATGTGCGAGATGGCGCGCGCGGTCGGCCTGGTACCCGTGGTGCGCCCCCACATGACCAGCGGGGATCTGGCGCACAGGCTGCAGGACCTGGGTGCGATGGGCCTGATGTTCCCCGGCGTCTCGAGCCGGGCAGAGGTGGACGAGTTCCGGCGCTGGATGCGCTTCCCGCCGGCCGGGACACGAGGCCACACCGACACCAACGCCGGGCAGGACTACGTGGCGCTGGCCGCGGGGACGGCCAAGCACCTGATGGACGAGGCAGCGATGCTCGTAGTCCAGATCGAGAGCGCCGAAGCCGTCAGCCGGATCGATGAGATCCTCGACGGCGGCGGCATCGATATCGTCGAGATCGGCCGCGGGGATCTGTCCACCGACCTTGGCGTCCCCGGCGAACTGCGCCATCCGCGCGTGCTCGCCGCCGTCGACCGGGTCATCGCCGCCTGCGCCCGCGCCGGTGCGGCGGCGGGGCTCAGCTGCGGCTCGGTGCAGGACGCAACCGACATGATGCAGCGCGGTGTGCGCTGCGTGAACTTCTCCACCGACCGGCGGATCATGGCGTTGGCGTATAACGACATGGCAGGCAGCCTGCGCCACGCCCTGCGCCACACCCTGCACCACACCCTGCGGGACACCGGCCAGGCCGGCTGATCAGGACGGGTCGTGCGGCATGGATCGTGACCTGGCCAGCGACGCGACTATGCCTATCCCGCATGCGACGGCCAGGATTCCGAATGCGACGCGGTAGCCGTGGGTGAACTGCGCCAGGGCGGCAGGGGAGAGCGTCGACAGGTTTCCTGCGTACGCCGCGCGCTTGGCCGCCGGCGTCAGCGGCGCCGTCACCACCGCCAGGGAGAGGGCGGTGCTGACCGCGAAGCCGGTGTTCTGCAACATCGATCGCAGCCCGTTCGCGATGCCGCGCCTGCCGGGCGTGACGCCGGCCATGATCGAGCTGGTGTTGGGAGTCATGAAGAGCCCTGTCCCGGCGCCGATCGCGAACATGCACGCGCCGATGGCAGGGTAGGCTCGGTCCGGCCCGAGGAGAAGCGCGATCATGACCAGGCCGAGCGCGGTCAGCGCCATTCCTGCGCTCGCGACCCAGCGGGTGGGGAAGCGCCGCACCAGCTGACCGGCCAGGGGTGACATGAGCGCGATGCCGCCAGCGACGGGGATCACCCTGAGCCCGGCTCCGAACGGATCCATGCCGTCGGCCGCCTGCAGGTACAGGGAGACGAGCAGGACGACGCCGAATCGCGACACCGCGAGCAGGAAGCCGCACGAGTAGCCGATCGAGCGCTCGCGATCCGCGAAAAGCGACAGATCGACAAGCGGATAGCGGCGGCGACGCTGGCTGATGATGAAGGTCGGCAGGCCGGCCGCGAACAGCGCCGCCCCGATCAGGGCAGGCAGGCTGGTCCAGCCGAGCGCCCCGGATTCCGACAGGGTCAGTATCAGGCCGCCCACCACCGCGGTCACCAGCGCTGCGCCGACGGCGTCAAACGGCTCACGATCCGGTTTGCGCACATCCTTTCGCAGCCTCAGCCGGGCCCAGAGGAGGCCGATCGAGGCGACCGGCACGTTGAACCAGAACACCGAGCGCCAGCCGAGCGACGAGGCCAATGCGCCGCCGATGAGCGGGCCGAGCATCTGTGCGGAGGCCGCGGCGGAAAGATTCATGCCCAGGCCGGTCGAAAGCAGTGGCGGCGGGAAAGCGTCGGTCAGCAGCGCGCTGGTGTTACTGATGATCGCGGCCGCGCCCACGGCCTGCAGAGCGCGGAGAATGGCGAGGGCCTGGGCATCGGGCGCGAAGCCGCACGCAGCGCTGCCGAGCAGGAGGCCGGTCATGCCGAGCAGGTACAGCCGCCTGCGGCCGATGAGGTCCGCGACCCGCCCGAAGACGAGGATCATCACCGTGTTGACGAGCATGTACGACAGCACGATCCAGGAACCCTCGGTAGCGCTGGCGCCGAAGTGCCGGGCCACCGTCGGCAGGGCGGCGTCCAGGGTCGAGGTGTTGAGGCCGGAGAGGACGACGCCGACGCTGGTGACGCTGAGAACCCGCCAGGCATAGCGAGCCTGCCCGTCGGCACCGAGTTCCTGGCCCGCCGCGGGGCGAGCCGGGGGCCGGGTCGCCCCGGCCGGGTTCATCTGGCGATCAGTGCCCGGGCGAGCCGGCGCCAGGCCGCCAGCAGCGGTTCGCCGGCCGGACAGCCGACAACGTTGATGCACACGTGGTCGGCGCCGGCTTCGAGATGGGCCATGATGGCGGATACGACGCGATCGGCGGGCCCGGCGGCGAAGATGTCCGCCGTGAGCCGCTCGCTGCCTGCGCCGGCCGTGTCGGCGGGGCCGTACCCGAGCCGGTTCAGGTTGCGGACGTAGCTCGGCCGCTTCAGGTAGCGCCGCATGTAAGCGTCGGTGATCTCGGCCGCGCGCCCGGGATCCGACTCGAGGCTGACGCCCTGGCCAGGGGCCAGCAGAGCCCGCGGCCCGAGTATCTCGCGGCTGCGCCGGGTGTGCTCGAACGGCACGAAGAACGGGTGCGCGCCCCAGGCGCGAGCGCCCGCGAGCCCGAGCATCCTCGGCCCGAGAGCGGCCAGGACCCGCCGGGGCTGGGTGGTCGGAGGGGCCGCGTCGTACGGCGCGGCGTCCATCGCGTCCAGATACCGCTCCATCGTGGCGAGCGGCCTGCCGTAGGTGTGGCCGCGCACATCCCGGACCGTACTGGCGTGGCCGACGCCGATTCCGAGCAAGAACCGGTCCGGATACGCCTCGGTCAGGGTCTTCCAGCCGGCCGCCATCGCCAGCGCGTCGCGTGCATACAGATTCGCCACGCCGGTGGCTACGACCAGGCTGGTCGTCGCGCCGAGCAAGAGCGACGCGTTCGAGAAGGCCTCCCGCCTGGTCGCCTCGGGTATCCAGAGCGCGCCGAACCCTAGCGCCTCGATCTCCCTGGCCATCTGCCCGGCCTGGTCGGCCGGGAGAGCGTCGAGCGCCGCCGTCCAGATCCCGAACCGGCCGAGGTCCATCGATGCCTTACCAGGTCAAAGCGTCGTCTCGTGCTCGACGTGTCCGTCGTGCTCCTCGGCCTTCATCTCGGCCAGGGTCTTCGCGGCCACCCGGAACGACTCCAGGGCGGCCGGCGCACCGCAGTACACGGTGGTCTGCAGGAGCACTTCCCTGATCTCGGTTTCAGTGCAGCCGTTCCGGACCGCCCCGCGCACATGGACCGCGAACTCGTGCATGCGGTTCAAGGCAGTCATCATGGCAAGGTTGATCAGGCTGCGGGTGCGGTGGTCCAGGCCCGGCCGGGTCCAGATGTCTGCCCAGCAGATCTCCGTGACGAGTTCTTGGACCGGCCGGGTGAACTCGGTGGCTGCGGCGATAGAGCGGTCGACGTGGTCATCGCCCAGTACCTCGCGGCGCAACGCCATCCCGCGCTCGAGTCTGCTCATGCTCGTCCTGCCTTCTCTGTTCCCTGGTGCGGGGTGCCGTTCTCTGCTTCGGGACACCAGCGGGCACCGACTCTCGCCCCGAGCACAGTCAGACGGTACTACAATCTCAGGTATACTTCGCTCAAGTCCAGTGTTTCAAGTGTCTTTTACTAAAACTACCTGCAGATTTACGAGCCTTGACGATAGTTGTCATATGACCCTACAATCGGCCACAACGAAGCGGTTGGTAGCGCGTCAGTTATCCCGTCGGCCCGGATCGGGTCGGCGAGGGACTCGTTATGTCCGCGGGAGCGAGCCGCCGGACCCCCGAGGCGGCCCGGTTTTGCCGGGCGCCCGGCGGCCTGAGGTCGGCCCACGACGAGGAAGTCGGCACGTGCCAGGGAGGTCAGGGATGAGCAGCCGTTCGGACGCACCCCAGGCGGATCGGCGCCGGTCTCCCGCGTCGCCTGGTTCGGCGAAGTAGGGCCGGCAGTGCCAGGAATCGAAGTTCGCTCCCTGCGCAAGACGTTCGGGACAACGGTAGCGGTGAACGGCATCTCCTTCACGGTCCCCGAGGGCGGCTTCACCACCCTGCTCGGGCCGAGCGGATGCGGCAAGACCACGACGCTCCGCATCCTGGCAGGCCTGGAGCGACCCGATTCGGGCGAGGTGGCGATCGGCTCGCGGGTCGTGGTGGATCCCGATCGCAAGGTCTTCGTCCCCGCTGAGCAGCGCAATGTCGGGGTCGTCTTCCAGTCGTACGCGCTGTGGCCGCACATGACGGTGTTCGATCAGGTCGCGTACCCGCTTCGGGTGCGCAAGGACAAGGCGCAGCTGCGCGAGCGGGTCCAGGAGGTCATCGACCTGGTCGGTCTCGGCACCCAGGCCTCCCGTTACCCGAGCCAGCTGAGCGGCGGCCAGCAGCAGCGGGTGGCGCTGGCCCGCGCGCTCGTCTTCGGCCCCTCGCTGCTTCTGCTCGACGAGCCGCTGAGCAACCTCGACGCCGAGCTGCGTGCCCAGGTCCGCACGGAACTCAGCCGCATCCACAAGGAGACGGGCGTCACCACCGTCTACGTCACCCACGACCAGTCGGAGGCGCTCGCGCTTTCCGACCACATCCTCGTGATGAGCCACGGACAGGTCATCGAGAGCGGGCCGCCGCACGACGTCTACGACCGGCCCGCGACCGTCTACGGCGCTCAGTTCGTGGGGGCCGCCAACTGCCTGGCCGGCCGGCTCACGGCCGTGGCGGGCGGCCACGTGGTCGTGGAACTCGGCAACGGCGTCTTGGTCCGCGCGGTCGCGGAGAACGCGACGTCATCCGATATCGGGAAGAAGGCCACCGTCGTCATCCGCAGTGAGGACGTCCTCATCGGGGTCGACCGGCCAGCGGACGCCAACGAGTTCTTCGGCGACGTGCGCCAGGTCACCTACCTCGGCTCGCACAAGCAGCTGGTCATCGCGGTCGGCTCGGACACGATGGCGGTCAACGCTTCGAAGGACCTGCGTGAGCTGCTCAACACGAAGGTAACGCTCTACGTGGAGGTTGAGCGGGTCCGCGCGATCGTGGAGCCGGGCGTTCCCGGCCAGGCGACAGGCGATCCAGTGATGGAGGAGCCCGGACAGGCAGAGATAGCGCTCTAAATCGGAGGTACATAATGTTCGACGGGAAAAAGGTTTCCAGACGCGGGTTCCTTGCCGGAGGCGGTGCGCTTGCCGGAGCCACCCTGCTCGGCGCGTGCTCAAGCAGCGGCAGCTCGACGTCAGCCAGCGCGGGCGCGAGTGACGTCCCGCTGACCCTGTCGGCGCTGGAGCAGAAGGCTCATCAGGAAGGCGGCGCAGTCACCTTCTATACGTTCAGCTCCGACCTCGTAACCGCCCTCGGCGGCGGATTCCAGAAGGCCTATCCCTGGGCCAAGGTGCAGACCTTCGTCGGGCCCGCCAAGGACGTCTCGAACAAGGTACTCGCCGAGACCCTGGCGGGGACGCCCACGGCGGATGTCTTCATGCTCCCGCCGACCTTCCGGCAGACCTTGATGAGCAACGACGTCATCAGGGCGGCCAAGCTGCCGAGCGACAAGGCGATGCCGGCCGGCTTCGTGGACGCGACCGGGTACGGTCATCCCGTCTACCAGCTCGTGATCACGCTGCTTTACAACACCGACTTGCTCAAGACGCCGCCGACCGACGTCTATGACCTGGCGAGCTCGAGCTGGAGCGGCAAGATCGCCTTCGACTCGCCGGAGAACCTGGCCCTCGGCACCACGTTTCTCGCGTCGAAGCGGCAATCATGGGGCGACTCGAAGTGGCAGTCCTGGCTGAACGGCCTGAAGTCCGACAACATCTTCCTCACCGATTCCGGCGGCGATTCCTACGCGGCCGTCCTGCGGGGCGAACGGACGATATGCGTCGATTCCACCAACGACATCCTCACCCAGAAGAAGAACGCTCCGGTCGCGGCGGTCTACGGCGACGACGACGTGATCCAGTTCATCCAGTTGGCGTGGCTCGGGAAGAAGTCGAAGAGCCCCTATACCGGCGACCTGTTCCTGAACTGGGTGATGTCGGAGGCCGGGCAGCAGGCCATGGCCTCCACCGGGCGCAGCCCGGCCCTGGACATCGACGTCCCCGTGGCGGTCAAGAACATCGTGCCAGCCGGAACGAGCTTCTTGCCCCAGTCCCAGCTCACCGGATTTTACGACGACGTGTCGGGCTACCTGAGCGTCCTCAACAAGCTGTGGCCGAGCTGATCGGCGCCGGTTGCCGCGGACGATCTTGAGGGGTTTGCCGATGAATGCGCGTAGCCGTCTGGGCGCAGCGATCAAGGGCGTCAAGCCCGCTCCGGTGATCGGCGTCGTCCTGGTCCTCTGCGTCCTGGCGGTGGTCGTCGCGCCCATCGGCACCGAGCTGTACGCGAGCCTTTGGTCGGCGACCTTCATCCACCAGCCAGGCAGCTGGAGCCTGATCAACTACATCAACGTGCTGACCGCCGGCGGCTCGCTGCCGCTGCTGTGGAACACGCTGGAGATGACGTTCGGCGCCACGGCGCTGGCAATGGTCGTGGGCGCGGCCCTGGCGTGGCTCGTCGCCCGCACCGACGTGCCGTTCAAGCCGCTCATCCGCTGGCTCCCGGTCTGCTCGCTGTTCCTTACCGCCCTGCTCAGGGACATCGGGTGGATCGAGCTTTACAGTCCGAGGACGGGCCTGGTGAACATCGGCCTGGAGCACCTGCTCGGCATCCATACCGCGGTGTTCAACATCTACAGCATGGAGGGCATGATCGCGTCGATCGGCTTCAACCTCGTGCCGATCCCTTACTTCATCCTGCTCGGGCCGCTGTCCGCCATGAACGGCCACCTGGAAGAGGCATCGCGGACGTCAGGCGCGGGCACCTGGAAGACGCTGGTCCGGGTCACGATCCCTCAGCTCAGGCCGGCCATGTTGTCCGCGTTCGCGCTGACCGCCGTGGTCGTGGCCTCCTCCTTCGAGACCCCGGTCATCATCGGCCTGCCCGCGGGCATCCGGACGTACATGTCGGCGATCTACACCTCGATGAACGGCGGCGCCACGCCGATGTACGACCTGGCCGCCGCGCAGTCGGCCACCTACCTGGTCTTCACCGTGCTGCTGCTGGTGTGGTACACAAGGACGACCCGCATCGAGAAGCGGTTCGTCCTGGTGAGCGGCCGCGGGCAGTCCCGGGAGGTCATCCGCCTCGGCGGCTGGCGATGGGTCGCGCTCGCGTTCGTGCTCCTGGAGTTCGTCGTATCGTTCCTCCAGCTGGTCGTGGTGACGGTCATGGTGTCGCTGGTCGCGTTCTACACGGTGACCCAGGGCTTTCCCTTCGAGCACCTCACGATGACGAACTACTCGTCGGTGCTGTCGACGCCCGGCACGCTGTCGGCGATCGAGCACAGCTTCTACGTGGGCGCGGCGGTGGCGGCGTGCACCGTGCTGGTGGCGCTGCTGCTGTCCGTCGTGTCGTTCAAGACCCGTATCAGGGGCCGGCGACTGGCCGAGGTGGTCGGGACACTGCCGATCGCCATGCCCCCGCTCGTCTTCTCTGTGGCGCTGCTGATGACCGTGCTGACCATTCCCGGCGTGCTCAGCCTCTACAACACGGTGACCCTCCTGGTCATCGCGGAGGTGGTGGTATTCCTGCCCTACGCGCTGAGGATCGTCAGCAGCTCGATGGTCTCCATCGGCGACGAGCTGTTCGAAGCCTCCGCGGCGAGCGGGGCCGGGATGTTCCGGACGCTCCGGTCGATCGTCGTGCCGATCGTCGGGCCGTCGCTGATAAATGCCGGGGCGATCACGTTCATCCTGAGCCTGCGCGAGCTCGGCGCGGTGATCCTCATCGTTCCGCTGAACTTCTCCGTGATGCCCAACCAGATCTTCTCGATCTGGCAGACCGGCGACTTCGGCGAGGTCAACGCCTTCAACGTGGTCTCCGTCATCGCGATGCTCGTCGTTCTGGTCATCGGGCTCGTGATCTTCGGGATCGCCGCCCGAGGCTACGGCCGGTTCCGGATCGGGCATCAGTCGGGCGCGCTGTAACCAGACCGTCTGCCAAGTAGAAAACGAGGAAAGGACGTCGATGTATCGTCTGGACGACCGGGTGGCGTTGGTCAGCGGCGCGGGCTCGGTGGCCGCCGGCATCGGGAACGGGCGCGCGATCGCCATCTTGCTGGCCCGGTCCGGCGCGCGCGTCGTCGCGGTCGACGCCTCGCTCGAGGCGGCCGAGGAGACCTGCCGGGAGATCGGCGCCGAGGACGGGCAGGCGATCGCCGTGCAGGCGGACGTGACGCAGCCGGCGCAGGTCGAGCAGGCCGTGGCGGACGCGCTGGCCAAGCTCGGCCGCATCGACATCCTGGTCAACAACGTCGGCATCACCGGGGCACGGGGCACCGCGGTGGAGGTCGATCCGGACGAGTGGGATCACACCATGCAGGTGAACGTCAAGTCGATGATGCTGACGGCCAAGTACTGCGTCCCGCCGATGACCGAGGCGGGCGGCGGCGCCATCGTCAACATCGCGTCGCTGGCCGGGCTGGCGGGAGGGAACGCCAACCTGGCCTACCCGGCCTCCAAGGGCGCCGTCATAAACATGACCCGTGCCATGGCCTACCACCATGCCAAGGCGGGCATCCGGGTCAACTGCGTCGCTCCCGGCCTTGTCCTGACCCCGCGAGTAGAACAGCGCGGCCTCACGCCGGATCGCAGGGAGCAGCGGCGCCTCGGGTCGCCGCTCGGCACCGAGGGCACGGCATGGGACGTGGCGGAAGCCACCAGGTACCTGGTCAGTGACGCTGCGCGCTGGGTGACGGGCGTGGTGATCCCGGTCGACGCCGGGCTGAGCAGCAGCATTCCGCTAGCGTGAGGGGCGGGCCGAGTGGAAGTGAGAGTTCATGACTGATCAGGCGCCAGGGGCGACGCGGACGGTGGTAGTCCCCTCGGGCCTGGACTGGCAGATCTCGATCGCGGATGCGCTGAGCGAGAACCACGTGAGCGTGGCCGCGTTCGTGCCCGATGCGCGGCTGCACGGCATCCTCGAGCGGCTGGCAGACAACGGGGTGGTACTCCGCTCACTGACTCGCGAAGAGGAATGCGTGGCCTACGCGGTGGGACAGCGCATCGCCGGCCGGCGGCCAGCGGTGCTGATGCAAACCTCGGGGCTCGGCAACTGCCTGAACCCGATCGCCACCGCGGCGGTTCCCTACCGTCTCGGCATCCCCATGGTCGTCTCTATCCGGGGACTGCTCGGCGAGGGAAATCCGTCGCAGACCACACTGGGCCGCGCCTCGACCACGCTGCTGGGCGCGGTCGGGGTGCAGTGCTACACGCTGCACCGTCCCGAGGACGCACGGCAGCTCATGACGGGCGTTTGCCAGCTCGCCTATGACGCCAGGGAGTGCGCGGCGCTGTTCCTTGGACCCGAACTCGGAGGTGGACGTGAAACCCACTGACGTGGCGCAGGTGGTGGTCGACGCGCTGCCCGAGGCGCTGTGCGTGGCAGCGCTTGGTACCGCCGTCTCGGCGCTGCGGGTGGCTTCGGGCGACGCCGCTCACTACTATTACGGCGCGGCGATGGGTTCCGCGCTGCCCGGGGCGATGGGGGTGGCAGAGGCGCTGCCGGATCGCCTGATCGTCGCCTTGCTCGGCGACGGCGAACTCCTGATGGGCGCGAGCGCGCTGTGGTCGGTCGCGGCTTACCGGCCGGCCAACCTGCTCACCGTGGTCCTGGCTGACGGCAAGTACTCGATAACTGGCGGTCAGAGGCTCCCCGCCCCGCCCCGGTTCGTGGAGGTCGCACAGGCCCTCGGAGGTCTCGCGGCGGCCCGGGTGGACACGACCGAGTCCTTGCGCGAGGCACTGCTGGAACTCCACCGTCCGTGCCTGATCGAGGCGGTCGTCGACGAATGGGCCTGGCCGGGGCCCTCGCCGTTCGTAGACCCGGCCCGGGTACGGGCAGGGTTCGAAGACAACGTCGCCAACGGCACGATCGGGACCATTCGCGCGCTCACCTCCGGAGCGCTGTGACGGCGCTGGATGCAGCCTCGTCATCGGCGGGGGGAGCCTGACCTCGACTCCCCGCTGCCAGCCGGTGGCCATCCAGCGTCAGCTCGCCGGGCAGCTGCTGCCCGTGCGGCGCGCTACTTGGCGTCGCGTGGCCCGCCCGGGACGTCCCAGGTGGTCCAGCGGAACGGCACGCCGAAGGTCGTCTTCGGGTCGGTGATCAGCGTCCGGTCGTCGCGCCCGACCGTCCTGATGCCCTTCTGGGTGAAGTACGCCTCGGTGTCGTCGAGGTTCTGCACCTTGAATGCCGCCGCGTGGTGGCTGTCGCCGAACTTGGCCGCGTCCTCGGCCGCGATCGTGCCCTCCCTGACAGGCTTGGACAGCTGGATCACCGTGTCACCGAGCTGTACGTACACGTCTTCGGTACCCGTCAGGTCCGAGCTGCCCTTGTGCAGCAGCGTGCCGCCGAAGCCCTTGGTGTAGATCGTCTCCGCGCGGTCCAGGTCGCGGGCGATGATCGTGGTGTACGCCAGGCCGGGTGTCTTGACCGGGTGGTTCTTGATCCACCAGTCCCCGTCCCAGTCAGGGAGGAAGCGGAGGTCCTGTTTCTGCATGTTCGTGAAACGCGGGTCGAAGAACTCGATCTGGGTGAAGGTCTCCTTCGGGTGCGTGAAGACCGAGGTGTTGGCGTGCTGCTCGTCCCAGACCGGCTCTTCGGTGAGCGGCTTGCCGCCCTCGCCGTAGGTGCGCAGGCCCAGCTTCTGAGTCGTACGCCAGATGGCGACGGTGTCATCGGCGTAGTACGCGATGGAGTGCCAGTGGTCGCCGAACCGGTTGTAGAAGCGGCCGAGCGGGAACTGCGACCAGTCGGGCTCGCTGAAGGCCGGCGCCAGCGGCTCGATGACCGTGTCGCCCAGCAAGACGAGCGACGCGTCACGGCGCTCTCCGGGCATGTAGCTGTGCGGCATGAACACCTTCACCCCAAACACGTCGTCGTACCAGGCCTCGAGCTCGTTGAGCTGGCCGGTCATGTGGATGATGTGGAAGAGCTTTCCGACAGCCATCTGGCGGTTCCTCATGAGTATCGTGACGGTCACCGACGTAGAACACGAAACATTTAAATATATCACGCCAGTGCCCGCGGAGGTACAAGGACACGTCCTGGTCCCGGGTCCGGGTCGAGCCGGTAGATCCGGGACAGCCAGGCCAGGGCGTTCCCGGTGCCGGTGAAC